>CAZZGV010000305.1:0-2056 GCA_964654255.1 uncultured Legionella sp.
AGGCTGGTGGACCACATTATTTGCAACGATTGTGTCATGAAAGAACGTATACGGTTGATACTACTGCTGCTGGTGGTAATGCTAGTTTAATGTCTGTATCTGAAGATTAGTCGATTTTGTTGGCTCATCTAATAACAGAAAAGAGAGGGCTTTGTTAAAATCAAGCCTTCTCTTTTATTTCCCCACAAGCAATGCGCGCACCTCCGCCACCTAATGGTGGTGCATCACTATAGTTATCACCGCCAGCATGAATCATAATAGAATGGCCTTGAATATCTTTTGTCTGCAGGCGAGGAGCCAATAACGGCGTTGAAGCTTCCCCGTTGCTATTGACTGTTAATAGAGGTAGATCACCCAAATGACCTGCTGCATAAGGGCCACGATGGGTATTGGTGTTTTTAGGATCTAAATGTCCACCGGCTTTCATGCCTTTGTCTCCACAATCTAAATTGTCATGGATGTGAAAGCCGTGCAGGCCAGTAGGCAGCCCGGAAAGCTGGGGTTTAATTAAAAGGCCATATTGGCTATCTTCAAAAATAACCTGTCCCAGTGACGTTCCATTTACGTTATAGAGGTTTGTTGTTACAGAAGCAGCAGAAACAAAGGGTGGAATAAGCAGGGTAATGATACTAATTATAACCATTTTATTTACACTAATAGCCATGAAACAACCCCTTTTAATTTATTTTATAGATGACACCAGGTTAATATATCTTCGGGCTTTCTTGCAATAAAAGATGGATTGTATCTTAGCAATGCCGTTTCTGAATTGTAACCCCAGGTAACTCCAATGGAACGAATATTATTTTTAGCGGCTGCTTCAATATCACGTGTTTCATCACCTATATAGACTACGTTTGATCTCTCAATATTATGTTTTTTAAGTGTTTTTTTGATTAAGTAACGTTTGGAAAAATAATTCGATTCAGTATGAATAAACGAAATCAACTGTTGCATATTATTCATATGCAGCCAGGTAGTTACATTTTTCGTGGAATTGGATGTTAGTATTCCAATAGTAAATTTATTGTTATGAAGCTGTTCTAATAGTTCTGGGATCCCATCAAAAGGCACTAATGTTGGCATTTGGTGATATATGTGTTTTCTCATTTGAGCAATCAAAGCAGGTATTTTATACATTGGAATTTTTAAAAAACGAACAATTTCTCCGGAGGATAAATCTCTAAGATGCTCCATTTCATCCGCATGAAGCTTCTTATAATGATGCTCCTCTGCCAACAGAATGGCTTTAGCCATTACGCAATCAAAACTGTTGATTAATGTTCCATCAAAGTCGAATAGTAGATGCATGTTGAATCCCTATAAGGCTAAATGTTTTGGGAGGATTATATTGAGTATAACGTATTGCTAGGTGAGTAACGAATGTAAACAGAGATAGTACTATCTGTTTTTATGATAGCGCTCTCTAGGCCTGGAGTTACGCTCTCAAATATATTTTTGTGAAGAGAGAACGTTTGGCTATGTGCAGCGCTTACTTCCTTATGTTTGGTTTTTTTTGGTTAACAACCATGGAATCATTACAAACAAAACCAATCCAGCAACAAGAAAACCTTGAAAAAAAACAGTATTTTCTATAGGAATTTGTGTCGGTGGAATAAAACCAATTAAAATGGTTAGTGCACAACAAATTAAACCGATTCCAGCGATAATCCACATTCCAAGTTTTCCACCGGGAATTTTATAAGCGCGTGGCTTATCCGGTTTGCTGTAGCGTAGTTTAATTGCGGCAGCAAACATAAATATATACACCATTAAGGCCATTTGTGCGCATAAATCACTTAAGATCCAATAGGCAGCATTTATAGAATCTAATAAAACAAATATAGAGCTTAATAATGTAAAAATGATACCTTGAGCAATAAGAATTTTTACAGGCGCACCGTGTCGATTAACCTCTGCAAACGCAGGTGGAATGCAGCCGTCACGTGCAGAAACCAGCAATCCTTTTGTTGGGCCAATAATCCAGGCTGAAACCCCACTAATTCCACCGATAATGATGAACAAGGCAGTTAACTTAGTCATCCAAGGCATATGG
>CAZZGV010000306.1:0-2056 GCA_964654255.1 uncultured Legionella sp.
TTACTTTATTTTTCTCTCGAGTATCAGGCTCCGAAAAAATAACGCGTGCGTAACATCCGGGCTCAAGTTCATCAACGCTTCTTGCAAAGCCCCATTTTTGAAAGAAGTAATTGGATGCGTGTTCTAATTTAATTGTTGGCGGTATAATTTGTTCTGCAAGAACGTGTCCGTTATGTGAGTTGGCAAAATAAACGGTCGCCGTCTTATCTTCTAGATTCATGGCCACCCATGCTCTCGACTCATTCATATCTCCTGAGTGATAGGCTGTTGTAACGTTACCAGCATCATCGGTTTGCAGGCCCAAACCTAAACCCCATGCGACGTGCGTTAAATCAGTATCAGGTATTGCTCCTTTAGCTACCCCAATTGCACCTGCCTTTCCTTTGTCTTCTGTCATAAAGACTTGAGGAACGAACGCTTCTCGCAAAAGATTAGTATGGCCAGTTATTTCTGTTATCGTTTTTAATTGCTCAGTAGATAGCACATTTATTTGGGGATTATCTTTAGTAACTTCAGGGAATTTTGCCCGTAATTTTTCCTCGGTAGATTCGCCTAAGTCGATTGTATGAATTTTATTTTTTGTTTTATTGTAATAAAAAAATCCTGTGTCAGTGAGGATATACCTTGAGGTTGTAGAGCTGTGTTGATTTTCAGCAGTAGGGATATCGGACATTTTTATTAGACCACAGTCTTTTTCATTCATCCATGCTGCGGCAAGACGAGCATAATCCGTTGGGGTTGTTTGTAAACTATTTGTTGCATACGGCTCAGAGGATTTACTCTTATCGGCGATAAAACTGCTATCATTCATCTGTAAAGGGTCAAAAACGTGTTTTTTGGCAAGCACTTCAAGGTTTGCTTCTGTCAGTTTTTCGATAACTTTTTGCAAATAAAGAATGGCCATATTGGAGTACCCATGGCCATCGTTAGGTTCAAATTGGAATTTAAGTTCACCGTGCTTTAATCCTGTCTGGTGTGATAAAACCATTCTGGCAGTCAGCGCATTGTGGCCAGTGATTGATGTGATATCACAGTACTCCGAACCAGATAATTTATCGATTGACTTATTGCCTGGGAATTTAGCGCGCAGTGCTTCCAGCTTCGATTCATCCAGTTTAATTGGCGAGAGCTTATCGTTTATTTTGCTGTAATAAAATAATCCAGACTCAGTAAGAACATACTGTGAGGTAGAGAGTTGCTTCAACTCATCTGATGTAGGGCTTTGTGACATTTTCAATAAACCACACTCAGGGTCAAATGCTTCAACGCCTTCAATATGCAGTTGGTCTAACGGAAGAATGTGGTGTAGTGGCGTATCTAAATCAAAATGATCTAAATCAGCAGGAAGAATAAACTGACCTGATTTAAGCTCGGCGTTACCTGTTGCATTCGCCTCTATCAACTTTAGTACTAAATACGAAAACACGGGTTTACTGAGTGAAGCAGCTTCAAAACGAGTCTTTGGAGTCACATCAGCCACTGGTTCTAATTGCACATTTGTAGTCCCAAATACCACTGGGTAAACGTCTCCATTCGCATTGACAGACGCAATGGAACCGCCTGGAATATGAGTTTTTTTCGCCACAGCCTGAATAGATCTACTGTCAATAGTTGGCATCGTTTCAGAGCCTAAAATTATCTATGTGTAACTATATTATACTTCAGTCAAGGATAATTGCCATCCGCTGCTATCATTCCTTAATATGTGACTGCAGCGCTTTGAAGAAATGTTTGTTGTGCTTCAGATAACAACGGGGTTTCTGCAAGGAGGGTGCTTAATGAGTTTTCACTTTCACCATAAAATTCGTTATTGACAGCAACAACGATACGGAGGAATTGATAGTTTTTATTTTTTATTTCATCGTAAAGCGGTAATAAATCGGCCAATAACCCCTCACCTTCAGTCCATCCAAATCCATCTTCGTTTTGAATATTAATATCGAGCAAGACGTCTTGACCATGCTGTTCACAATCAATGACGTCCTCAATGCAATGTTTTTTGATTTCATCCATATCGATTTGAGTAATATTATATTTAAAAGTTAATCTGATGGTG
>CAZZGV010000307.1:0-2047 GCA_964654255.1 uncultured Legionella sp.
CACCTACTAATTCTCAAACTGTTCAGCAGCCGGTTACGCTTTTTTATAAAAAACCTAGACCTATTAAAGCCCGACGAACAAATCAATTAACACAACAAATGAAGGCTCTGGATATACCCAATACAATTTCAGAGGAAATTGAGGAAGAAGAGGCGTGTATAGATCCAGAAGACTTAACGGAGACTGTTAGCTTATAAACCAATGGTCTCCGTTATTAGCTTATAGCGTGGGTTTTAATAATGTTGGATATTGACCATCTGTTATTGACCAAACAGCCTCATTAAAAGCACGTTCTTCCCAAAAAGCTTTTGAGGTTAATGTACTAGTTAATTGGCCTTCTCCTATCGCGCTTTCAGATATGCCGGATACATCAAGATCCCAAAATACTGTTTCACCTGTTGGTATTGGGATAGCGGGTGTTTCAATTATTTTAGAAACACCGACAGCCCCGCCTACTAGATCTGCATTAATAGTAATTTTTCCTGCGTAGTAGGCATACTCAATGGTGCTTGAGACCATTCCACCAACCAATCCGCCAATGACTTGAGGCCCTGTTGACCCTAATCCAAGTGAATAGTCGATATCACCAATTGCGTATACATTACTTGCTGTTGTTTTGTACATTAGGCCTATTAGTCCACCTATATTGCTTACACCAAAGGGGCTATCTGAGGTTGTAGATATTAATACGTTGCTTGAACAGGCATTAATCGTGGAGTTATTAGCAAAACCGACAAGGCCACCACTCGAATCTGTGCCGAAATGTTGGAACATTTTCCCTTCCGCGGAAGAATTTTGTAGCGTTGAATTCATTAATTTACCTACTAAACCACCTGAGCGATCCGGGGCACCCATATTCAAATTTTTAACTTTAAGATTACTAAGCGTTGAATTATCTGCTTCGCCTATCATTCCACCAGCAACACTACCGCCACCAGGTAGGGGAAGTATCATACTTTTTATTGTTAAATTTTTAATCGTTGCATTCTTAATCACAGGAAAAGGCGCTGTATAACCTGTTTCTAATGGTGTGGGTAATGTAATAGAAGAAAATACATAACCATCACCATCAAATGTACCCTCAAAAGGATTCGTAACAGAGCCAATGGGGGTGTATATACGGTTTGCAAAATTTAGATTAGTGCCTAATTTGAAGTGTTGATTGAGTAATTCAGTTTTATTTGCGATGCGCTTGAGCTGTTTGTGATTGCAGATTAAATAGGGTGCCTCTGCACTACCATCACCAAGTGTAAACGTGGGCCCATTGACGCCAGCACAATCGGGTTGGGGAGCTTTCGCAAAAAGAGAAAAAGAAATACAACATAATGCTAGTATTTGGTTTGATTTTTTCATTGCCATCCTTATCAGTGAAAACATATAAAACATGCTCTTTAACACTACCATAAGAGCTAATCATAGAACAACTTGCTAGTGAAAAATCAATTCCCATCTCATTGCCTTAGATTTTTTTCAAAAAAAATTTAAAGGATTGTTACATACAAACGTATACCACCGTTGGGACTTATGGTTCTTTTAAATCAAAAGAAGGCAGAGTTGGCTTGATTTTCCCATCTGAACAACAGAAACTCTTTTTCAAGGAACGGGCTGGCATAAGCAATGAATACTTTATGGATATGGGGCCCGGTGATGACGCTCAAATGCATTTTAATGAAAAGAATTTGCGTCCTGTGCCAGGCTCTTCTATGACGGCAGTACGAAAAATAAATGTGCCTTCCCCTTCTCCTAAGTAGGAATTTATAGATCCGTTTGAAAAGCGTGTAGTAATTTGAGTAGAATGGCTGACATTTAATGATTCGGGGTAAACATGACAGTCAGCAAACATACAATCGATTTGCAGCAGCTAGGAATGGCAGATTTGGAGCAAGTTGGTGGTAAAAATGCTTCTTTGGGTGAGATGATTAGCTGTCTATCTTCGAATGGTGTTGCAGTGCCTACCGGGTTTGCAACCACAGCAGATTCGTTCCGCGAGTTTTTGGCTCACAATGGGTTAGATAAAAAAATATATGATTTATTAGCCGGCCTAGAC
>CAZZGV010000308.1:0-2047 GCA_964654255.1 uncultured Legionella sp.
GTCGTCGAGCCCGATCTCCTCGCAGACCTTGCCGTCCTTGACGCGCAGCACGGTCATTCATCGTTGAATGGAAAGGTCCCTCGCTGCGCTCAGTCCAGATGTCCGGTGGGTGACCGGCCCCACGGCATGCAACAACGAGGGTTGCGCCGGGTGGTCCGGCGCCGAGCCTCATGCATGGAGGGCCGGTCATGGAGAACAATACGCTGTATGTCGGCTTAGACACAGACAAGAAGCACATCGACGTTGCAGTGGCAGAGCCGTTGCCAAGCGAGGAAGTTCGGTACTGGGGCAAGGTAGCGAACACGGCGGCGTCGGTCGACCAGCTGATCAAGAAGCTGAGTCGGGGCGGTCGCGAACTGGTGGTGTGCTACGAGGCAGGGCCGTGCGGCTACGGCCTGTACCGTCATCTGTCGCACAAGGCCGGGGTGAAGTGCTCGGTCGTTGCGCCATCGATGACGCCGCGGCGGCCGGGCGAACGGGTGAAGACCAACCGGCGCGATGCCATAAAACTTGCGCGTCTGTTGCGGGCGCACGAGCTGACGGAGGTGTGGGTGCCGGACGCTGGGCACGAAGCGATGCGCGATCTGGTGCGAGCCCGGGCGACGACGGTATCGACCCTGACCCGCAGCCGTCAGCACATCAGCAGCTTCCTGCTGCGTCAGGGGATCCTGTACACCTCCAAGCCGTGGACCAAGAAGCACCGGACCTGGCTTGGGTCATTGAAGTTCGAGCATACCGCCCAGCAGCAGATGTTCGGCGAATTGCTGGTCGCCCTCGACCAGGTACAGGCACGCCGCGATCGTCTGACCGACCATATTCGCGAGCTGGCGCCGAGCTGGTCGCTGGCCTGGCTGGTCGAGGCTGTCCAGGCGTTGCGCGGCTACAACCTGATCAACGCCGTCACCGTGGTCGCCGAAGTTGGCGATCCGAGGCGCTTCGCAAGTCCGCGTCAACTCGTCGGCTTTGTCGGCTTGAACGTCAGCGAGCACTCGAGCGGCGACACGGTCCGCCGCGGCCACCTGACCAAGACCGGCAACAAGCGGGCGCGCAAGACCCTGGTCGAAGCCGCCTGGACCTATAGCAAGCCCGCGACCCGCAACAAGCTGATCGCCGAACGCCTGCCGGCCGCCGTGCAGCTGATCGCCGAGAAAGCCCGCCACCGCCTGTCGCGCCGCTATCGCCACCTCGTAGCCCGCGGCAAGCTCAAGCAGGTCGCCATCGCCGCCGTGGCGCGCGAATCGATCGGCTTCATCTGGGCGATTGCCCATGCTGCCGCGCCTGATCCAGCCGCTGCCAAGAAGCTCGAGAGCCGGCCAACCAACGACGTGCGCTCTGCCGCAGCCCGCCGCGCAACGGCGCAACCCCGCCGTCAAACCCCAGCCACCAAGGCGCGGGCCAGCAAGAACGAACAGCCCCCGATACGGTGCGCAAGCTCTGCTGCTGCGGACCCAGGCCAGCGTGGGTTTTCAAGGCATGCGACGATCTACAATGATGCCAGGAGAGCCCCACAGGCGACGCCCCCAAGCAGCACGACCGGCAAGCAGCGCTCACCGGCCGTGTCTGGATCATCGTGAGTCGTCGGCCGGTTATTCCTAAGCAGGTTGCTCCCCAGCAGCGCCTGCGTCCGCTTCACCGGCCACACTTCGTACGACCGAGTGCCCCATCCTGACAACCTTCAGAACGGCACGATGCAACACCTCGTGACAGCGCCGATCAGCGCTTCCCACAACCGACCCCCCTTCCAACCACAAAAGGAACCGCCCACTCCACCTTCGACGCTGCAACGGCCTGGGAGCAGGCCGCAGGTAAGGGGAACCCTCGTTGTCATCCCAGAGCGGCTTCGGCCCACACTCGTGCTCAGTGCGAGACTGCCCCGCGACGAACCTGGCTCAGGCTGGTAACCAACCCACGTATTAGAGATCGATCCACCGTCGCAGCATAGCCCGCTCCCAGACCCTTGCAGCGCCGTCTCTTTCTCACACAGCGCGCCGAGCTCGCTCGGCGCGAAGAAAAAACTCATCCTTCGGCTTGAAAAACCGGACATAAG
>CAZZGV010000309.1:0-2037 GCA_964654255.1 uncultured Legionella sp.
TGGACGCTCGTACAGCGCGCGGCGATGAAGAAGAAGGCCGACCAGGCAAAAGAAGCGGGCGCACGATGGCGGGATATTCGCAATATGAGCCCTCCCGGATCGAACGCTTGCGCCCCCGCTCGGGAGGATTGCTTTTGGCGAACTTTGCACAACGCCACTGGTGACCCATCGTATCAACTGCGCACAAAACAGCCGACGTGGAATGAAGTCTATGACAAACTCAAGCAACACTTCGGCGGCGCCAACACGAAGGACCCACTGACAGGACGTCCCGGTGACTTACAAAAAATGGCCGAAGGGAGGCCGGTGCCCGTCACAACGGATGAATTCGTTAAAGTCCTGAACCGTATGCCGAATAATTCGGAAGGCATGGTATTCATAGGACGCGAGGATAGGAGTACTCACGTCTTCAATCTTGCAAAGTTCGCGGGAAGTCATTTGTACTGGGACGATCAGGTTCGAAGTTCCAACATGGACATTCTTTTTGCAGGCGCCAAGACGATAAGCTGGTTCCGATATAAGTAGTGTGGAGCCGGCGGATATTATCCCCGACAGAGGATCGCACTACGGCTGAGGACCAGGCCCAATACAGCCGGACCCCCCGGACTCTCGGCAGGCCTTGTAGTCACGATTTCTCGAATCCCACCGCCGCATGGCTTCTTCATAGTCGGCCTGTTTTCCCGCCTGGCGTAGATAGGTCATGCGCTCGCCGGAATTCTTAAACGTTCTCCCGACCGGCTCGATATTCAACGTGACCGTGCGCAGCTTCATCCCCACGACCGCCGCCTGCTCCTCCTCGTTACGAAACCCCACGTAACTGTTTCTCGCTTTGAGATGGTTGGCAAAGTAGTTGGCTTGGTCGTGCCCTTGATCGCCGGCCTTGTCGAACCATTGAATCGCTTCCTGACGGCTCTGCGCCACCGCCATCCCAAATTGATACATCCGGCCAAGCCGAAACTGGCCCTCGGGATGTCCTTGCGCGGCGCTTTTCCGATACCATTGCACTGCGTCGCTCCAGTTTTCCCTCACGCCCCGGCCCTCTTCATACATCATTCCAAGGTTGCTCTGCGCTACGGCATTGCCCTGCTCTGCCGCCTTGCGATACCACCGCACCGCCTCCTCGTTGTTCCGGCGGACACCTTCGCCATGCTGATATTGATAGCCTATTTGCAGCTGCGCCTTGGGATTGCCCTGGTCTGCCAGCTTCTGAAACAGCCTGGCGGCTCCCGTAAAGTCTTTGGCCTTGTATAGGTTCGCCCCTTCGTCGAATTGAGCCTGGCCCGGCGCGACCGGATCCGGCCCCCTGCCCAAACCTGCGAGCGCCTGCTGCGCGTCGCGGGAACCGGCTGCCGCGGCTTTCTGATAGTAGCTTCGCGCCTGCCCCACATCTTTCGAAAGACCGATCCCCTGTTCGTAGGCACGCCCCAGGTTCAGCAGTCCATCGGCATTGTTCTGCTCCGCCGCTTTGCGGTACCACTTGGCCGCTTCAACCGGATCGACCTTCACGCCGTCACCGCGCTCATAAAGATAGCCCAACACGGCCTGCGCCGACGCATGGTTTTGGTCCGCCGCCTTCCGAAACCAGGTCGCAGCCTGAGCCCGATCCTTCTTGTGATTGAGCGCGAAGGCGTGGGACAAACCGAGACAATATTGATCGGCGGGCGATCTCGGGTTCGACCCGATCTGGAGAATCGTTCTGCGGCAGGCCGCGAAATCCTCGTTCAGATCGGCCTGAGTGACGGCGGGCAGAAGAAGCAGCAGTGTGGCGAGCAGCGCAACGATCGGCATGTGCGACCTCCTTCTGGGATCCGTGGTAGGAAAGGCAAGGGCAGGATTGTAGCCTTCTTCATCCGCCCAGTCATCACGTGGCCTCTATCCCGGCACCCTCCTCACCCTTTGTTACCGGGATCGCAAAACAACGTCGCCATTCACGGCTGGGATACAACGGGAGTTCGCACATGTTCGGGACGGAACCCAACCCCGATGAGACGCGCAGGAATGCGCCGCAAGAAGGAAAACCGCACCAAGAGGCGCAAT
>CAZZGV010000310.1:0-2023 GCA_964654255.1 uncultured Legionella sp.
GAGGTGAAGTACTTTGTGATTGGGGCTTTGCTGAAACCATGGCTTATGCAGGTCTTTTATCCGAAGGATTCGATGTTCGTTTGTCTGGTCAAGATTGTGGCCGAGGAACCTTCTTCCATCGTCATGCGGTGCTACATTGCCAAAAAACAGGCACGCCTCATGTTGCTTTAAAAGAAATTAATCCGGTGGTTGATTTTACGGTTATTGACTCTGTATTATCAGAAGAGGCTGTATTGGCTTTTGAATATGGCTATGCTTCTTCATTACCCTCTTCATTGGTGATTTGGGAAGCACAGTTTGGCGATTTTGCAAATGGCGCACAGGTTGTTATCGATCAGTTTATCAGCTCGGGTGAACAAAAATGGAAGCGTCTTTGTGGATTAGTTTTATTGTTACCTCATGGTTATGAAGGCCAAGGTCCAGAGCATTCTTCTGCACGGCTTGAGCGTTATATGCAGCTATGTGCGCAACAGAATATACAAGTGTGCACACCTACAACCCCTGCTCAAATATTCCATTTATTGCGTCGGCAACAGATTCGTAAATTTAGAAAGCCACTTATTGTAATGACGCCAAAAAGTTTGTTACGTCATAAATTAGCTGTGTCATTCATGAATGATTTAACCGATGGTGAGTTTTATACGGTCATCCCAGAAATTGACCAATTGGATGCTAAAAAGGTTAACCGTATTGTATTGTGTTGCGGAAAAGTGTACTACGATTTATTGCAAAAAAGACGCGATGACGGATTGGATAATGTAGCTATTATTCGTATTGAGCAGCTTTATCCGTTTCCTAAAAAAGCATTGGTTCGAGAGTTGGAAAAATACCCTCAAGTAAAAACGATTGTTTGGTGTCAGGAAGAACCACAAAATCAAGGTGTTTGGTATTCTTCACAGCATAATATAAAAGATTGTTTACATTCTGATCAATCGTTGTATTATGCTGGCCGTGGATTTGCTGCTGCTCCTGCTGTTGGTAGCCCTTATTTGCATGCGCAGCAACAGCAGGCGTTGGTGGATCAGGCGTTAACAGATAAAACACCAGCAGCCCTAAGTAGTTAAAATATTATTAATTAAAAAAGGTATCATCATGTCAATCGAAGTCAAAGTACCTGCCTTACCTGAGTCAGTGGCCGATGCCACGATTGCTACTTGGCACAAGAAAGTTGGGGATAAAGTTACCCGTGATGAGAATATACTCGATCTAGAAACAGATAAGGTGGTACTCGAAGTTCCAGCCCCTGCAGATGGTATATTGCAAGAAATACTATTTAAAGAAGGCGCTACAGTGCGCTCTGGCGAATTATTAGCTCGCATTGAAGTGGGTGCTGTTGCTGCGCCAAAGCAGGACGACAATTTTGTTCAGAGCGTTAGTGCTCTTGATGATAAATCAACCAGTCCTGCTGTGAGACGACTGTTGGCTGAAAATGATTTACAACCTAATCAAATTAAAGGCTCGGGCAAAGATGGTCGCATCACTAAAGAGGATGTTGTTTCATTTATTGAATTAAACCGTGATAAAAAGTCAGAGAGCGCCGCTACGTCTGTAGCAGTTGTTAAAAAAGCTGAGGCATCAATGGTACCAGCAGGTGCTCGTGAAGAGCGCAGGGTCCCAATGTCTAGGTTACGAGCAAAAGTCGCGGAACGTTTGTTACAGGCACAGCACAATGCTGCAATGTTAACGACGTTTAACGAGGTGAATCTTAAAGCGGTTATGGATTTACGAGCGCAGTATAAAGATAGTTTTGAGAAAAAGCATGGTGTTAAATTAGGCTTTATGTCCTTTTTTACAAAGGCTGTAGTGGAATCGCTCAAACGTTTCCCGGCTGTAAATGCTTCTATAGATGGGCAGGATATTGTTTATCATGGTTATTACGATATTGGTATAGCTGTTTCTACCGAGCGGGGGCTAGTTGTTCCTGTTGTAAGAGATGCTGACCAACAGAGTATGTCTCAGATTGAACATGCAATCAGTGATGCCGCTACGCGTGCTCGTCAAGGTAAATTATCGCTAGAGGAAA
>CAZZGV010000311.1:0-2001 GCA_964654255.1 uncultured Legionella sp.
GGGGACAAGACCGGCCCATTCACGGCCGCTTTGGATCAACAATGCGCTGACTTTTTGAAAGAGAGCGGATGGATCAAGATCGACCATCTCCATAAACGCCCCGGTGCGGGCTTGCTCTATGTCGCGCAGGAAGGGCTCGAAAAGCCCTGGTCGAAATGGCAATCCGTTCAAGGCCTCAGTCAACGAAGCGCTCAGTACAGCGGGGGGTGGTAGCGCGGCGCGGCGTATGCGTTGCATCTCCTTCGACGGCAGGTAAAGGCTCGGGAGATCAAACCCGGTCAGTAGCTCGTTCTCCACCCACCGGCGAAGAAGGGGCGCGGCGGATTCACTCCTTTGCAACACTTCATCCTGGCTCGCGCCATGTATCACCAGCAAATATCGAACGTCGGGCGCTCCGAGGTCTGATCGCATCTGCTCGTCCAGCAGTTTAGCGGATGAAGAGATTGGACTCAGATTGGCGAGGTCGTTATCCCAGATGTTCTGATGGCGGACCCCCAACGTCGCCAGAGAAAGAAGAGTGATCAGCCAGAGAAGCCCACGCATCCGACTCAGCGCTCCGAGGCGTTCGCCCCAAAGTGACGGCAGGATCTGATGCGGCGCCGCCCTCACGATCTGCGGAGCCAGCGCGGGTACAATCCAGCGTGTCACCAGACCGGCGACCAAGACGCCGACAAACGCCAGGACGCCCAGCTGTGACAGGCCGGTAATACTGGACAACAACATGCTCAGCGCCCCGAATACCGTGGTCAGAATCGCGAGTCGTAATGTGGGCCAGACTCGCGTCAATGTCTGCTGCAACCGCTCACCCGCGATGACCTGAGTCAGGAGATAGGCCGGGTAGTCGACCGCTTCTCCAATCAGGGTGGCGCCGAATCCGAGCGTGATGCCGTGTACGAAGCCGAACAGCAGTTGGACCGTCGCAACGCCGACAAGCAATCCGGTGATGACCGGCAAAAGGCTCAGCAACAGCGGTGTCACGGATCGATAGACAATGAACAACAAGGCGGTGACCATGACTCCGGCGATGAGAGAGAGACGCCAGGAGTCGCGCTGAATCGCTGCCCGGGACTCGACCGCGAACACCCCCGGGCCGCTGAGCAGGAGACGGGCGTTTTCCGGCAAGCCCGATGAAGCGAACGCCGTGCGAGCCGCGTGGATCGCTGCAGTCTGTTTATCGAGATCGAACCCCGGGGCTCGGGTCTCCGCAACCAGCAGCGCCCTGGTTCCCTCGCGTGAAAACCAGACTCCGTTGAGGAGGGAGGGGTGGGAGGTTGTCGCGAACCCGGACGCTATGTGGGCCAGTTCGCCGGTCGGATCACCTGGTAATGCGACCTTCGCGACCGCGCCGGCCGGCGAGGCGAGCAATTGAAGCTGTTGCTCCAATGCTGCTCGCAGGCCCGACGTGGAAAAGTGTTCGGGTGTCACCGCCGAGCTCAATAAGTAACGATGCCGCATGAGAATCTCGCGTTCCGTGGTGTAGTCGGCGGGGTCTCCATTGCTCACTGATCGGAAAAGTGACGTTTCATTCAGGCTTCGAGCGATGCTTCGGCTGGCTTCGGCGAGGTTTTCCGCATCGGCGTTTTCGAGGCCGATGAGAATGAGCCGCGCGGCCACTCCATCGCGAAGTTGTCTCACCAGCAGTTCTTGCGTCTCGTCCGCTGAACGAGGAAGCAGGGCTGTGAGGTCGGTCGTCACGGTCATGTTCACGATAACGCCCGCACTCGAAAAGAGGAGCAGGATCCAAAGTAGGACAGCTGGTCCGGCCCGCACTGTCATGACACCGGCTCATGGATTTCCATCAGCGATCGATCTCCTCCGGTTTCCCGTATGTCGACTTTGATCAATCGGTCGCCCTGGCCGGTGAGGGTCACCGATTGGAGGTACTCCGCGGCTTGGGCGTCCAAGGGTCGTAACGTGAGTGTCCAGTTCCGGAGGGTGCCATCGAGTTTGATGTGGTACAGCCGTCTGAGAACGGCGACCTGGCCCGCCAAACTTGCCCGA
>CAZZGV010000312.1:0-1999 GCA_964654255.1 uncultured Legionella sp.
GCACGGGACATAAGCAATTTATTTTTGATCCCAAAGTGTCTGCCTGGGCTGCTTATGATGAAGCAGGTCAGCGTGTTATGACTGGTAGTGCATCGGGCGGAAAAGATTTTTGCGAAGATGTGGGCAAGCCTTGCCGAACCGTTACAGGGAATTTTCGTGTTTATAACAAGCGCGGCGAGAATTGTAAGTCAGGTGAATATCCAGTAGAAACAGTGGGTGGCGCTAAAATGCCTTATTGCATGTATTTCTATCGTGGATTTACTATTCATGCTGCTTATGAGGTCCCTCCATATAACTCCAGTCATGGTTGTGTTCGAGTTTTCCCAAGTGCTGCGAAGTGGTTAAATGAAGAATTTATCACGCTTGGTACACAGGTTACTATTCTATCTTATGATGAAGAAGATGGTGATGGGGATCCTGCTAATTAAACTAGGTTAAGGTGTTGCTTAGATATAAAAACAACTAGGTATAAATAACAGGCCTTCAGCAAGACGGGGGGCCTTATCAATTATATTAAAGGATTGAACAGCAGTTGCGAGTGGTTTTTTCTTCTAGGGTGGATGGTATACTTTCTTTTATATCTACCGAAAAGTTACGGTATGATTCAACGAAGAATGTTGAACTATTTTTGGAGAATTTTAAATTTACAAGTGTTGCAACACGTGTAAATCTTGTGTCAGGATTGTTTCTATAGTCACTAATGACATCATCTTCACTTTGTGATGGTAAGTACTCTATTACTTGTTTGTGTCGGGCATTGGCAGCTTGGGTCATTTTTTCGATAGAAACGTGCTCTCCGTTATCGTCATAAACCTCATTACTTGCGGTGAGTATTAAAAATAGTTTCCTATCTGTTTTATGTTGATTTTCTTTATTATCTTGCATAAATAGAGCTTAAAAAAGGGTTGATAAAGTGCTATGTTATTATAAAAAGCACAGATAGAACATCTGATATCTTGGTTAAGTTATAATTTATTGTGGTGGCTAGGGTCTGTTGAACTTAAGCTATTATCAGGCGTTTCAGTCTCGGCACTAAATTTTTCTCGAATACTTTCTAATTGTTGTTTATGCGCAGATGTTAAGCCTCTCATTTTTTCTAGCTCTTTAATAGCCTGAATAGGTGCTCCTGCTTCTAAAGCACGATCTGCCTGGGATAGAGTATGTTCATTTAGCTTGCGATACACGGTTTGGCGGCACCACGCAAGAAAGCCTCCCGATACCTTACGGCCTTCAAGCGCTCGTGCTTCACGAATTAATCCTGTTGTTGCAGTTGTTGGCGTAATTGTTTTGGGTGATAAAAACACTCCATCTTGCATTGCAGTTAATACATCGCGTCTTTGTGATCTTGTGGTGAAATCAGCTTGTTGCGATAAGGCTACAGCTACGTCCCTAACATACCCATCACGTTTGTGATGAATTGCCTGGTTTCTATCTTTTAATTCTCCTTTTACTTCAATTTGATTTGTATGTCTGGCTGCAGAATTCTTTAATGTTTCGCCTTTTTTGTTGATCACGTGCTCATGTAGGTCGGCTGGTAAAGAGTTAAATGATTGCTGAGATTGTGTGTTTCTGTAGATAGCAGCAAGTTCCACGGGCATATTACTTGCTTTAAAATACCTCTCATTGGGATAGCTCTTAAGTGTTTTAAAAGCATTAGGTGTACCTATCAGATCTTGTTCACGTTTCTCCATGAGGGCAAACGAATCAAGATTAGAAAGATGAAATAAAATATCCAATGCAAACCGAGAGCAGCTAGAGCTATCATATTGAATTGATTGTGATTTAAGGTTATCTGATGGTAAAGAGTCATGGCGAAGAAAAAAATATTTTGATTTGGTTTTATCCTCAAATTTGCTAGCTAATTTTTCAAATAGCTTATTCGCTGACATAGCACTAGTGTCTTCAGATGAATCTATATGTATAATTTTCACGCCTTCTTTTGAAATTTCCATGTCAACAGCTGTACAATGTTCTGCTGATGTACGAATAGCAAGATTAG
>CAZZGV010000313.1:0-1994 GCA_964654255.1 uncultured Legionella sp.
GTTCATTCTCAACTAAATAGGCATAAATTTGATCGCGATTAGCTTGAAGAACACCTACATCCTCTTGTGCATTTGCCAATGTCTCCGTTAACTTAGCTAATGTTTGCTGACGCAATAAGAGACCTGGCTCATCATGCTCTAGAGAACCCTCAAAACGCGCCCACCCCGAACCTAACCAGTAACCATCCGGTGTTACAACAGACTGCTGGCTACTTAACAACGGTAACCAAGACAGTGCTTCAGCCAAATTTTCCGCTGCAAAAATTTGATCCAACGCATTGCTCCAACATGGCAACCCACTAGTAATATGATCGGATAGGCGAGGAAGAGCTGAGTCTGCAGCCTTATGCTCAGCCTGTTGCACAAATACGGCCGATTGCTCTTTTAAATTAGCAAAATCAGGCCACAATGTTTCCATGGAATCCAATACAATGGCCTGTAAACTCTCGTCCAAAACAACTTCACACGCTCGTAACCATTTGTCAGGAACTGTAATGACTTCCGCTAGCCGTGGGTTTTTATCCCAATGAGGAAGAGTGGGTGATCTATTGTTCGTATGACGTAAAGCTGCATTTTGGGTTGCGTGCAATGCAGCATGCTCCGTGATTAACACTTGTAGCTTATCTTGTGCCTTGTGCATCTGCTGTTCAACAGTGGTCAGCTGCTCGCGGAGCTTCAGCGTTGCTTCCATAGCTTTTTGGTGATGTTCACCATCAATTTGATGCTGTCTAATCACATTTTCATGCTGTGCTTGCAATTGTGTTAATTCATATTGCAAAGGCTCGACAACTAACTGCGCATGCTCTAATTGATTTTTTTCAACGCTTATTTGGGTTTGTTGACATCGTTGCTCAATGTGCTGCAAACGCACTTGCTCAACGTGTACTTCGCGTTGTGCCTGATGCAATGCGGCTTGAGCGGTTTGCCATTGCGTCTCCCAATTTATTTTTTGTGGACGAAGATCATCGAGACCTTGTTGTCGTTGGTGCAGCTCTTCTTTCAAAGCATCCATACGAGCCTGCAAAAGAGCCAGCTCTTCTGCGCAAGCATCGTGCATCTGGTTATCTTGCGCCAACTGCTCAGTTGCGACGTGCAGCTCAGAACGCATATGCCGCTCATCCTCTGCTACACGTTGTTGTTCTCGCTGTTGCTGTTGAATACTTTCTTCAAGCCGTGCAATATCGGTACTTAATTGATAAAACTGCGTTTGCGTTTGTTGAAAATCACGTTGGGCGGTATGTAATTGCTCTTTTAAATAAACATTTTCTTTAATAAATCCTGCAATGCTGGTCCGGAGGTGTTCGTGTTGTAAGGTCAACTGACATAACTCTTGTTTTACAACACCTTGTTCAGTCTCAACCCCACGCCATTTTAATGCAAGAATGTCTGCTTTGCATAAACGCGCATCCTCTTTCAAACGCTTGTATCGCTCAGCCGACGTTGCTTGGCGCTCTAATCGTGATAATTGCTTGTCCAGCTCATCCCGTATATCTGCAACGCGCGCTAAATTTTCACGCGTTTGATGAATGCGTTGCAATGTTTCCCGACGACGCTCCTTGTATTTAGAAACACCAGCCGCCTCTTCCAAATAAGCCCTTAAATCGTCAGGGCGCGCCTCAATTAATCGAGAAATAGTATCCTGGCCAATAATTGAATACCCACGGGCACCAGCGCCTGTGCCTAAAAAAATATCAGTAATATCACGTCGTCGACAACGACTACCATTCAGATAATAGAAAGAGTCCCCATCCCGAGTAACCAAGCGTTTAACTGCAATTTCCTGATAGCTCGCGTACTGTCCTGTCAATCGCCCAAGGCTATTGTCAAATACTAACTCAACCGATGCTTGTCCAACTGATTTGCGATTAGAAGAGCCATTAAAAATAACGTCGGTCATGGAGTCGCCGCGCAAATTTTTTGCAGAACTTTCCCCCATCACCCAACGAACGGCGTCAATAATATTGGATTTACCACAACCATTAGGCCCAACAACT
>CAZZGV010000314.1:0-1950 GCA_964654255.1 uncultured Legionella sp.
GTAAAAACCGGTCAGCAAGGCACGTTAGTTATCAAAAAGCCGTGGCCCGGCCTGATGAAAACCATTTACGGTGATCATCAACGTTTTGTCGAAACCTATTTTAAACACGTCCCCGGAAAATTTTTTACCGGCGACGGCGCTTATCAAGAATCAAATAACGATTATTGGATTACTGGCCGTAGTGATGATGTTATCAAAGTCTCTGGCCATAGAATCGGCACAGAAGAAGTTGAAAGCGCGTTTGTTTCTCATTCTGCCATTTCTGAAGCCGGCGTTGTTGGTGTGCCACATGATATAAAAGGAGAGTGCATTCATGCGTTTGTGATAGCCAAAGCCGGCATTAAACCTAACGATGATTTAAAACAAAACCTGATACAACATATCAGAGAAAAAATTGGCCCGCTTGCTACACCTGAAAAAATTCAGTGGACTGCTGCGCTGCCAAAAACACGCTCTGGCAAAATTATGCGGCGTATATTACGTAAAATTGCCAACAAGGAATTTAATGATTTAGGAGATACCTCTACGCTAGCAGATCCAAGCGTCGTAGAAACATTGATTGAGGAAAGTAAATGAGCCCAAAAGTATTCGTTAATCGTATTTTGAACATGAAAAAAATTAAATATATCGGCTTAGATATGGATCACACACTCATTCGTTATAAGACAAAAAATTTTGAAACCCTGGTATATCAACTTGTTGTTGATGAACTGATCAGCAACAAAAACTATCCTACAACCATTAAAAAATTTAAATTTAACTTTGAGGATGCTATACGGGGTTTAGTTGTTGATAGTAAGAATGGTAATATATTGAAGCTCAGTCGATATGGTGCAATCCGTCAAAGTTACCACGGCACAAAAAAAATTGGCTACGCAGAGCAAAGTCAATTTTATCGCAGTACTTATGTTGACTTGGGCGATCCTAATTACATGGCGATCGACACATCATTTTCAATAGCCTTTTGTGTTCTATACAGTCAACTTATTGATCTAAAAGATGAGTCCCCAAATGATTATCCCTCTTACCACACTATCGCACTAGATGTTTTAAGTTGTGTAGACAAGGTGCACGCTGATGGCAGTTTAAAGAAATACATTAGCGAACATTTAGATCAATTTGTCATAAAAGAACGCGCTGTTGTTGAAGGGCTGAAACAGTTTATTCGACACGGAAAAAAAATATTTATCCTCACCAACTCAGAGTATTTTTACACAAAATTGCTATTAGATTATGCAATAACTCCCTTTTTAGATGAAGGAGAGCGCTGGCAAGATATATTTGAATACACAATTACATTAGCCAATAAACCACGTTTTTTCTACGACAAATTACGATTTTTGAGAATTAATCCCGAAAGTGGTTGTATGACAAATATTATAGGAAACATTACACCAGGGATCTATCAAGGCGGACATGCAACCAAATTTACGGATGATTTAGCACTAAATGGAGATGAAATTTTATACATTGGTGATCATATCTATGGCGATATACTACGATTAAAAAAGGATTGTAACTGGCGCACGGCCCTGGTGGTAGAAGATTTAGGCGAAGAAATTGTCGCTCAAAAAAATGCCCTATCCATAGAAAGAGACATCAGCGCTAACATGGAAATAAAAAAAGCGTTGGAGCAAGATTACATTAAACTGCATACCCAAGGGATTGATGAAAAAACAAATAAATATGATGTAAAATTACACAAGCTTTACGCTGAAATTTCAACGGTCGACCAAAAAATTTCAACATTATTAGATGAACAGCGCTCATTCTATAATCCTAAATGGGAACGTGTGTTTCGCGCTGGAGCCGAAGAAAGCTATTTTGCCTATCAGGTAGATCGCTATGCATGTATTTATATGGAAAAACTTTCCGATCTTTTAAAGCATTCTCCTCTTACCTATTTTCGCGCCAATCGACGATTATTGGCTCATGACGTAGAAATTTAGA
>CAZZGV010000315.1:0-1938 GCA_964654255.1 uncultured Legionella sp.
GTGCTCAAAAAGCATTGGATGGTTTGAAAGGTGATAACGCTGATCAAAACATGGGCATCGACATTTTACGTCGTGCTATTGAGTCTCCATTGCGTCAGATCGTTGCTAATGCTGGCTATGAAGCATCTGTTATCGTAAATAAAATTGCTGACAATAAAGGTAACTACGGTTTCAATGCTGCTACTGGTGAGTACGGTGATATGGTTGAATTAGGTATTCTTGATCCAACTAAAGTAACCCGTACAGCGCTTCAAAATGCTGCGTCTGTTGCTAGCTTGATGTTAACCACTGAATGCATGGTTGCTGATCTACCGAAGAAAGATGAAGGTTCTGCAGGTGGTGACATGGGTGGTATGGGCGGTATGGGCGGTATGGGTGGCATGGGTGGTATGATGTAATCCGACGTTTTATTCGCTCTAAAAAACCCGCCAATTGGCGGGTTTTTTGCGCTAAGAACCGTGTATAACTGTAGGAAGTTAAGTTCGCAGTAGACTTAAATAAATTTGATTAAGGCCTTCTTGATGTTGGATCTATATCGGTATCATCTTTCGTGAACACTGCGTCCTTAAATGATCTGAACCTCTCAATAAAGCTTAGGTCAGGCTTTAACGCGTGATCGTTAGAAACAAAAATTTTTTCTTGCAAGCTATCTAGGTATTTTGTTGCGTTTACTACGTCTGGGGAGTTAGGTTCATTTGTTAAGACACGCGTAGCATCATCTATTCTTTCTTTCTTTCTCCTTTAGACGTGGCTCTTTACCACAAGAAGTGTCAAGGTTAATTATATTTTCAAATTGACTACTATAATCATCGTGACCATGAACATACGTACAGGAGTAGCCATTTATCGTTGCAGGCCTCGCCATTTCTGTATCTTTAGTTGCGTTCCAGCGATTCCAAATGATACACATCAGTGGCATATCTGTTATTTCGTCATTTGTCATATTTTTTGGTTCTGAAATCTCCTGCTTATTACATAATTCATGCACTCTATGTTCTGCCACTACATCACCAAATGCTTTATTTATTTCATCAATTGTTGTGGCTAGTGATTCTTTTGTGGCGTCGCTATAGTTAACACCTAATTTATCAGCAATTTTTTTTATCAGCATAAAATTCACTGGCGCATGGGTGAATAAAGTGATGCCTTTGTCATCTAGGGTATAATCAATCACTTTCAACGTCGGTTTATAACTTCGTTCAATTAATACGTTGATCTCTTCCTTGGAAATTAAACCGCTATCAACTAATGATTTTAATGCTAAGAATGAGGTTTGTTGATCAGGTTTTATAAGGCCACAAGAATTAAAGTCTTTATTCTCATAGGCCGAAATAAATTCATTGCTGTGATTGGAAATAGTGGTATGAACGCGTACCCCATTTTCATGTAAAAAATCTAACAGTCGTAATGTAAAATAATCATTGCTTCCTCGGTCAGCGAATTCGTCACCAATTAATCTAACAAGTGTTGTATTATCACTGACCTCTAATTTTTCCATGAACTTATTAAAGATAGGGACAATATCGTGTAGTGGTTTTGACGCTTCTTCTAATTTTTTTTCATTCTTTTGTTTGCTTTCTATATAATTTTTTAGAAAGTCAACTTCCTTTTTATATTGTGCAAATTGTGGAATAAGATCGTTAAACTGCATGTAAATATTTGGAAACGTTGACTCTAGTTCAGGTAATAATTCCACTAAGCCTTTTGTAAGCGATATCCCTTTTTCTGTGATTTGACTTTTGATAAATGCTTTAAAGGCTTCTTTTTCTATATCTTCATCTGTTAAAACTATCTGGAATTCATCACTATGTTTTATGCTTTGAAGGTCTTTATAACTGGTCAAACCTTCTGGCATAATATTTGTAATTTTATCTATAAGACTTGCTTCTATGTTCTCTATAAACTTTTTTTTCTTTTCTATTTGTTGTTGATCGAACT
>CAZZGV010000316.1:0-1931 GCA_964654255.1 uncultured Legionella sp.
GCGCCATGCTATAAATAAAAGTAGAATTTAGCAGTAATAAGATAAAAATAAATCGACGCATCATGACATGTAGTTTTCTAATTTTAAGAATAGTAGCAAAAACAACGCAAAAGGACAATTTGTGATCATTTTTGTCCTCCATCTTATTTACGTTTGTTATTTATTTTTAAATGATTGAGTAAAAATTCAGGTGAAACTTCTAAATGTCCTATTGATGGAATAATGCCGAAGTGGTTCGGGCACAAATAATTTATACTGCCGTCAGCACCTACTTTATAAAATACGTAACGATAAGTGCAATAATCTAAGGGTAAAAATGTCGCTACTTGCATAATAGGAGTGCCTGGGCGCCTAGTTTCCATAAAATAAGCATTTATCCATAGGTTAATAAGTAAAAGTATTCCACCAACTAGCAAGCACGCAGAAAAAAATCCAGTGATGTATCGAATTGTTTTTTTTTGTAGAGATGGGTGTTTGAAAAACAAACAAATGAAAGAAGCGATGAGCGTAAATAAATTTATGGTATAAATTGCAGCATTTTTATATCCAAAATAAGAGCCTAAGATTTCTCCTCCTGCTGTTTGATAATGTAACCACAACGCTATTAAGCTGATCCAAAGGGAGGCTGCAATATAATTAAGGCGCTGTGTTATGATTCCTGTGAATAGTAAAATTATGCCCAGCAATGGCAATAAAATATGAAGTAAATTTGTGAGCATATCCATTGCATGAATCCTTTAAAACCACATTTAAATAAATACCATTTTATATCACTAATAAAAGAATTTCTCCACTAACGCATTGCTTAACTCAGGGCAAACGAATCTAATTTTTAAAACACTAAAAGATATTTTTTTGCTGATGTATCGTGCGTTATGCACGATATCCAGATGATCTTTGGACTCCGTATCAAATAGACGAATAGGTTCGTTTTGATGTGTTTGCTCTGTTGCCCAACAGAGTGTAATGGTGCCACAAAATAGTCCGCTTTTAATTTGCACGCATGGGTTCTTTGATGTTTAAAATAATGCCTGGCGTTGGGTAAGGCAATGATTTTAAGTATCGCTTGGATATAATATGTTTATTAAAGTTGAAACCAGGTAATGCTTTTATTATATAGTCATGTTCAGAGGCTGCATGGTTTGACCATTTAGTACTAATTTTTTTTGAGTTCCCGCCATAGCTAACACTTCCTATCCAGATAGGTTCTTGATGATGAGATAGATGATAATTTGAACGCCATAAACGCAAAATTAATAAATTATTTTTAGCGCCGACTTTATAGGTCAGCGTTAGTAGAGGGGGGTTATTAAGGTAGATTTGCGTAGTTAACGGCAATTCCTCCGAGGAGTGCTGACCGCCAGCCCGTAGTAGTAGTGAGTAAAAAAAAGAACTTGATTGAGGTTTCCAGCCATAGGCCTCTAGTGAATTTACAAGCTTATTAATAGAGCCTACATATTGAATATTTAATAACCCCATGTGGCGACCAATACGATTTGTACTATACATAGGGAGCAAGGGCTGTTGTTGATTCCACCAGGTCTCCTCTGTTACTTCATATTGCTGCAGATGTGTAGAGTGCGAGCGAATGAGTTCTGTAAGATAGAATAGAGAATATATATAAGCGGCTAATGCTAAACCTACAAATGAAAACACAATTAACAGTTGTGGGCGCTTATTAATATCGCTTGATCGTCTATAGAAAATCCAATAAATTAGGCATATCGTTGAACCAATAAAATACGATGCAAGTGCGCTACTTAACCATTTATCTCCCAAATATATGATTCCAATGCCTGCAAGAAGCAGAGTGAATAATAGTACAACTCGCATAGTTAACAGCGTAACTGTGCGTTGATACTTACTGATATAAAATGCAAGAAACATGGACAAAGACGTGGCTAATGTTAAGTCAATTGCAGGAAAAGCTG
>CAZZGV010000317.1:0-638 GCA_964654255.1 uncultured Legionella sp.
AATCAGTCAGATCAGCAATATACACTTCTTTTCCCATAGCCTCCAAGATACCAAATAGCGTGTTAGCCTCTTCCTCACTAGTGCCAGAAAAGTCCCATTCACAGAAGTCGTAATCATATTTACTACTAAAAAATCGCCAAGAAATCACCCCTGTAGAATCAATAAAATGTTCAACAAAATTCTCGGGCTCAGTTACAGCCAAGCTATTAAAGGTTGGTTTCGGTACATCATTTAAGCCTTCAAAACTGCGGCCTTGCAAAAGCTCGGTGAGGCTGCGCTCTAGTGCAACTTCAAAACTTGGATGAGCGCCAAAAGACGCATATACACCACCTGTTCTTGGGTTCATCAGAGTGACACACATCACAGGGAACTGCCCTCCTAATGAGGCATCTTTTACTACAATTGGAAAACCTTGCTCTTCTAGTCCTCTAATACCTGCTAAAACCCGAGGATATTTTTCAAGCACTGTTAATGGCACATCCGGGAGAACGATTTCATTTTCAATGATTTACCTAATGAAATGGAAGTTGGACGTTATCATTCTTGGGTGATTTCCAACGAGAATTTTCCACAAAATTTAATCATTACTTCAACAGATGCAAACGGACAAATTATGTCATTAAAACATAGTGTTTATG
>CAZZGV010000317.1:648-1927 GCA_964654255.1 uncultured Legionella sp.
TTTTCAATGATTTCACGTTTTATTGCGCGCTCAAAAATTTCGGATAAACATTGAACATAAGCTTCTTGCAAGTTATTACCAGCACTCATACCATTACTTAAGAATAAATTCTCAATTAAGTTGGATGGAAAATAAACGGTTTCACCATCAGACTTACGAATATAAGGAATGGCACAAATACCACGATCTTTACGGCCCGAGTTGGTATCAATCAAGTGCCATCCCTGTAATTCGTTATCTGGATTGTAAATATTTAAGCAATAATCATCTAAAATGCCAGTTGGTAAAGCACTCCCTTCTAGTGCAAACCATTTTTCATTTGGATAATGAACAAATTCGCTATTAGCAATGTCCACCCCAAAAAATTGATCATTATAAAAAAAATTATTATTCAGACGTTCAACAAACTCGCCTAACGCCGAGCAAAGCGCTGCTTCTTTCGTAGCACCTTTACCGTTAGTGAAGCACATAGGTGAGTCAACATCACGTATATGCAACGACCATACATTAGGCACTATATTTCGCCATGAGGATATTTCTATCTTCATGCCAAGGTTATTGGTTATTACGGATGTTAAATTTTTGATGGTTTGTTCAAGGGGCAAATCTTTACCCAGAATAAACGTGCGCGGCTCTCCTTCTCGCGGATCCATAAACATGGCATCCAGGTTTGTGCCCTGATTGTCTAGCGTTTCTATTTTAAATTCAGGGCCGGTTTGCACTACTTTTTTTACTGTGCAACGATCAATCGAGCGTAAAATACCTTCTTTGTCTTTAGCAGAAATAGTATCAGGCAGCTCAACCTGAATTTGAAAAATTTGGTTATAGCGATCGTCCGGATCGATAATATTGTTTTGCGATAAGTGAATATTCTCAGTCGAGATGTCACGAGCCTTGCAATACACTTTAATAAAGTAAGCTGCACAAAGGGCTGAGGAAGCAAGAAAATAATCAAAAGGACTCGGGGCTGAGCCATCACCTTTATAACGAATAGGTTGATCAGAAATGATGCTAAAATCATCGAATTTAGCTTCAAGTCTTAAGTTATCGAGAAAATTAACTTTGATTTCCATTAATTACATCCAAAATTATATTAAGAAACCAAGCTACTTAATAAAGAGCTTAGCATATTAAATTAAGGCTTCATTGTAACATGTTGCCGTTTACTAAAAACGGCCATGATGATTGTCTTTAACCCATTTAAGTGATATCGCACCAATAATTTGAAAGAGTGGTAAAATAGCTAATGCTATGTGATAACTAAACAAAGAAAATTCAT
>CAZZGV010000318.1:0-1924 GCA_964654255.1 uncultured Legionella sp.
GATAAGACTGTTTTAATTCGTCTTCAATATTGACTGGTGTGACTTCTTTGGCTGAATAAACCATGGTGAGGACGTATCCTTATGCAATGATTGAGAAAGAAAACTAGCTCAATAGCATAGCATACGAGCGAATTTAAATGAATCTCATCTTTTAACTCAAGATATCTATTGAACTATTTAAATTATCATGATTAAAAAATTTCAATGTTTCATAAAAACTAATTAAGCTTAGAACATATGTGCCTAAATATTAAATTTAATATCATCTTTAACATCAACAATAAATTCCAGAGCATTTTGATTTATTTCTCCAGGCATATAATTACACAAATTTTCTTGATGTTTATTAAGCTGATAAGAATTTAAAAATTCAGCAGCATCGAGGAAAAGCATATGGTTATAACCAGCGTTAGCCACCTCATTAATTTTTTGAACCAACTCATTAAAATTTAATCCCATATATTCACCTCTATCCGGATCAAAAAAAGAATACGTATTGTCATCCAACTTTTTTATAAGTGTGGAATGTCCGGAGGCGGATAAAAATTTTTTTGTGAAAACGAATAATTTAATGTAAAAGCCAGATGGTAATTCGGATAATTTTTCAAAAAACACATCGTCATTAACAATAACCCTTGGATTTCCTAAAAAATCCGTTACTTCCAAATAAGGCTTCTTGTCGAAAGGAACGTTTGAAAATAAATTGCATGGATAAATTGAAAATAATAATGCAAACAGCTTGGAAATAAAGCCAATCACATCCAAATAATGGCTTTCTTGAACCGTTTTTAGCTTATTTTCTGTAATTTGAGCTCTAAATTTATCTTGATTTTTCATAGCATAGAATAAATATGGATTAATATTAATACGCTGTACATCATCTTTCTTCAACGAGGAGGCCACTGACAAATTCGCGACTAAGTGTTGTTCATCTACTGCCAAGTCTGTAACATTAATATCTTCTGCTAGAACGGCTTCATTATTACCCAGCATGTCATGCAGTAAAACATAATTACACATAATTTCACACAATCCATTGTATTTAATTTTAACTTTGCTTAATTCTTCCGACACTACAGGCAGGTCATATTGAGAAAATTCAATTAATCCGTGTTGAGAAATTTTTAGAACACCCTCTTCTATAGAAAAATTTAAATTCATGCGCATATCTACCAACTACAACTAACAATAAAACCATGTTACAAAAATATGATTAAGAATTTATTAACAATGGTTAAATTTTACCTACAAATCCTCTGCAAAAAAACATAATAAAGCTGATGACAAATAAGATGATCCTATATTTGCTATATAATTTACCCTTGGTATTTAATAAAACATCAATTCCTAGCAAAACATATATGAAGAGATTATATTAATAATCAACAACCCTCTGTCATTTAAGCCTTTTAAAAGGATAACCATGCAGACTATTCATTATTTTTTTGAATTACATGCTCAAAAAACTCCAAATGGAATTGCAGCCATTGCAGACAGCAAATCCATCACCTATCAAGAGCTTAATAATCAAGCAAACCAACTTGCATATTATTTGCGAGAAAAGGGCGTTCGTGCCGATACGCCAGTAGCGATATGTTTGGAGCGATCAATCGAGCTTTTAATTGTAATTCTGGCGATATTAAAAGCGGGTGGCGTTTACGTACCACTAGATCCATCGCACCCCAAAGAGCGCTTGTCATTTATATTAAATGATACAAACTCCCCTCTTTTAATAACAACATCAAATTTTAAAGCGTTAATTAATCTATCCCTAGAAAAAATACTTTATGTCGATCGCCTCCAAAAAAAAATTCAGCCATTCTCAAATTTAAATCCATTGCATTGTAATACGGAAAAAGATTTGGCTTATATTATCTATACATCCGGATCAACTGGCACACCTAAAGGCGTATTAATAGAACAT
>CAZZGV010000319.1:0-1918 GCA_964654255.1 uncultured Legionella sp.
CTTGCAAGGTATATGCGGCACCATATGCTTCTAAGGCCCAAACTTCCATTTCACCAAAACGCTGTCCACCGAATTGTGCTTTACCACCCAATGGTTGTTGAGTTACTAAACTGTATGAGCCAGTAGAGCGCGCATGCATCTTATCATCAACCAAATGATTAAGTTTTAGCATATACATGTAGCCAACAGTCACAGGGTTATCAAATTTTCTACCGGTGCGGCCATCAATGAGCGTAGTTTTCCCATCTAATGGCATTCCTGCCAATTGCAGCATTGCCTTAATTTCAGATTCGCTAGCGCCGTCAAAAACAGGTGTTGCCATAGGAACGCCTGCGCGTAAATTATTGGTCAGAATACGGAATTCTTCCGCACTTAAACTGTCTAAATCAACACGCTTTTGACCATCATGATTATAAATTTTATGGATATACTCTTTAAGCTCAGCTGTAGATCGCTTCTGATCTATCATCTCCGCTATCCGTAAACCTAATCCCTTCGCAGCTAAACCTAAGTGTGTCTCGAGTACCTGACCAATGTTCATACGCGACGGAACGCCTAATGGGTTCAAAACGATGTCAACTGGTGTACCATCTTCCATATGCGGCATATCTTCCATGGGTACTACGATAGAAATAACCCCTTTGTTACCATGACGCCCAGCCATTTTATCACCAGGCTGAATACGACGCTTAACAGCAAGATAAACTTTAACGATCTTTAAAACGCCAGGTGCTAGATCATCACCTTGAATTATTTTTTTACGACTATCATTGAAGCGTTTTTCTACTTCTTTTGCCAATAATTCTAATTGCTTAGATGATTGCTCTAACTGTTGACTGATAACATCATCTTCCATGCGGATATCAAACCATTTTTCACGATTTGTTTTCTCAAGATAATCAGCTGTAATTTTGGATCCTGGTTTTAAGCTCCCTGGACCACCTGTGGCTATTTTATCAAGCAATAAACTGGATACACGTTGATAGATATCTTCCTCGCGAATACGACGTTCATCGATCAAATCTTTACGTACACGAGCAAGATGTTCCTCTTCGATACTCTTAGCACGAGCATCTTTTTCTAAACCATCTCGTGTAAATACTTGTACGTCAATAATAGTGCCATTCATACCAGAAGGAACACGTAGTGAAGAATCTTTAACGTCAGATGCTTTTTCTCCGAAGATAGCTCTTAATAATTTTTCTTCAGGTGTCAGCTGTGTTTCACCTTTTGGTGTTACTTTACCGACTAAAATTGCACCCGCACTAACCTCGGCACCGATGTAAACCACACCAGATTCATCAAGATTTGCAAGAGCAGACTCACCAACGTTAGGAATATCAGCTGTTATTTCTTCTGTTCCTAACTTTGTGTCTCGTGCGATACAGGTTCACTCTTCAATATGGATCGTAGTAAACCTATCTTCCTGCACAATACGTTCAGAAATAAGAATCGAATCTTCAAAGTTATATCCGTTCCATGGCATAAAAGCGACTAGAAGATTTTGGCCTAACGCTAGCTCGCCCATATCTGTGCATGGTCCATCCGCTAATATATCACCACGATGAATACGATCACCGGTTGCTACGATTGGAATTTGGTTAATACAAGTGTCTTGGTTAGAACGGAAGTACTTTGTTAAATTGTAAATATCTACGCCCGTTTCACCCGCTGTAGTTTCATTGTCATTTACTCTAACAACAATACGAGAAGCATCGACTAAATCGATAATACCACCACGTCTAGCAACAACAGAAACACCTGAGTCAGAAGCAACCGTTCGCTCCATACCTGTTCCAACCAGTGGACGACTAGCACGTAAACACGGCACACCTTGGCGTTGCATGTTAGATCCCATCAAGGCACGGTTCGCATCGTTGTGCTCTAAAAATGGAATTAACGACGCAGCAACTGACAC
>CAZZGV010000320.1:0-1904 GCA_964654255.1 uncultured Legionella sp.
GTACCTACAAGGTTTACAACAAGCCGCCTCACAGAAGCAGCATATAACCATCGCAAGACTAGGTTACATCGATACCCACGCAACCTACAGCGAACCAGGCATTTTTTATGCCTCACCACCTAAAGCATGTGCAAAAGCCTGCTGGAACGCCATACATGAAAATAAGCATATGATATACTATCCCTTTTTTTGGCGTTATATTATGCTCGCTATTACCCAATTACCTTTTGTAGTTTATAAAAAAATGGCCCGCCTTTAAGTCATCTATTTGTAACCAATTTTATGTGTAAGGACTCTATGTATGAGAAAATCATTAACTGAAGCAAGTAATTACCTAGTCGACTGGAGAAGACCAGGGAGTTTGCTTTTTAGTAATCATCGATATTCACAAAAAGAATGGGCAGAGCGTATCTTTGTTATTGGTTCCACAGCATTGTGTGGGTATTGGCAATGGTGCAACTCACAGGATATAAAAGACGCAGGGATCGGGGCAACCATCGGATTTTTGCTGTCCCATACTATAACCATGTCTCCTCTAATAGTAAAACGACTGAAACATCAATGGGCTTGCGATAAGCTAATCATTAATATTGAGGAAAAAATTCACAGCGAATCGCCCGAATTTAAAGAATTAATAGGATCTACTGTTGAAAAAATACTAACGCATGCGGAATCACGCAGTGCCTCGGCTGTTTGGGGTAAAAGAGAACGTTTATTAACTAATCTTTCAATCCAGCTAGATGAAAATAAAGACCATTTGGCTGACATCTTAAATAAAGAGGACGGAATAAATCTTCTTAATACGCTATATGTCGATAACGTAAGAGGGTTGCAACGTTGAATTAAACCATGATGTTGAGTTAAATACACCAAAAGACGGAGCAGATTTTTAATAACATCTGCTCAGCGTAATCACCTGAGAATTCTAAACATTGGGATAATGGTACTAATAACCCCAAAGAACTGCAGAACGTAAATCACTAGGACAATAAGCACTAAAATATTTAACAAACTTTTGATTGAGCCAGGCATAGGAATAAATGCATTAACTAGCCACATTACCAGACCAAATACGATGATATTAGCAAAAAGATTAAGAAGATTATGGGTCATAAATATCCTTATTTGTGAGGTGGTTTCTTATCATGCGATAGGAGAGCCCCAAAGGCAATGCCCCAAGGCAAGAACATGCATGTTCAACTATTAAATTTAAAAACATCTTTGCAAACGAAGTGAAGTATATATGAAAAAGATAAGAATATTTTCTAAGTGCACATGATCATGCCCTGCCACATGCCCGAGTCATAAAAACCAAACGTATCGTTTTATGGTACAATAACAAAATGGATTCCCAAAATGAACTACTAATGAAATTGCCGACAAGCCTTAAATCTTTAATTGTAAATGCCGACTCTTTGTTAGCAAACACATTAGACTTAGACGCATTTAACAGTGCCCGTTTTTATATTGTAGCCCCTACTCCTTATATGGTTAGTATTAGCGGTAGTACAGAATCCAATTTAAAGGACAACAGTCAAAAGCAGGTTTTGGATGCTTCAACCATGAAAAGTGATGAATTGGGTAACATTTTCATGGCTACCGCAGATGGCTTAGGAGAGTCTGATGAAATTGAGGACAGTGCAAATAATGCTGCCATAAGCGCTTATTGTTGTGAAGCCTTTTGTAACAGGGCGATAGGGGACAAACGAACAGAAGCCGATAATTTAAAACGTATAGCAAAAGAAAGTAAGGCTAAAAACGCTACATCGCAGGATGGCCTACCTTATGATGGCCGTACAGCCATGTCAGCTCTCACCTTCAATTCTAAAACCAAAAAAGCGCGGGCAGTTTCAATAGGAGACACGCTTACGGTTATTTTTGATGGAAAAACAGGTGACCTAAAG
>CAZZGV010000321.1:0-1893 GCA_964654255.1 uncultured Legionella sp.
ATTTATATTGGTTATTGAATGAGTTGCACCTGCTATTGTTCACCTTCTGTTTTGCAGGTTTGCCACTATTTTGGTTCGCATTTTCTGATTATATTCCGTTGCAATATCGACCACTGCGGTTTGTTGCCCTATTTTACTTTATCGGGTTATTGCTGGTGGGCAATTTAATGGAAGCGCGCTTATTCAATGAAATTTTAGTATTGTTTTATTTACCCGTATGCCTTGCACTCAGCCGATGGATAGCCAACCTCAAACCATACACAACCCATCAAAGCGGAGTATTTTTTTACGTTAATCGTTATGCTGTTGCTGGTGCATTAACCTTTATCGTACTGTTTCGTCAACCACTGAATGTGGTTGTTATTTGGTTATCCCATCATTTAACTTAAAAATAGCCTTGATGCAACATAACGCTATCAAGGCTATCTAAAACTAGCGAGTACCACCCACCGTCAATCCATCAATTTTCAAGGTAGGTTGGCCTACGCCTACCGGCACAGATTGCCCATCTTTTCCACAAACACCAATACCGCCATCCAGCGCCAAATCATTACCTACCATACTGATTTTTTTCATTACTTCTGGGCCGTTACCAATCAATGTCGCACCTTTTACAGGCCTGGTAACTTTACCATTTTCGATAAGATAAGCCTCGCTTGCTGAAAATACAAATTGCCCTGAGGTGATATCGACCTGACCACCACCAAAATTAACCGCATACAAACCACGCTCTACTGAACGAATAATTTCTTCTGGATTATAAGGGCCAGCTAACATATACGTATTGGTCATTCTTGGCATTGGAACGTGCGCGTAAGACTCGCGTCTGCAATTACCAGTCGGCTGCATACCCATTAATTTAGCATTTAGCTTGTCTTGCATATAATTGACCAATACACCATTTTCAATCAGTGTCGTGCATTGTGTCGGGGTACCTTCATCATCCATGGTTAGAGAACCACGTCGATCCGCTAATGTGCCATTATCCACAACCGTCACGCCATGAGATGCTACTTGTTGCCCCATGCAACCTGAAAAAGCTGAAAGACCTTTACGATTAAAGTCTCCCTCTAAACCATGCCCCACTGCTTCATGCAACAATACTCCAGGCCAACCTGGCCCTAACACCACAGGCATCATGCCGGCTGGAGCATCTACGGCATCTAAATTAATAAGTGCCTCACGAACAGCTTCACGCGCATAACTTAATCCACGCTCTTGTTCTAGAAAAAAATTATAGCCAACACGACCACCACCGCCAGAACGCGCTGACTCTCGTCGGCCTTTATCTTCAACCATCACACTGACATTGACACTCACTAACGGCCTAATATCAGCGATCATTTGACCATGCATGCCCGCAACCATAATCACTTCATAACAGCCACTTAAAGAGGCATTCACCTGAATAACACGAGGGTCCATCCGTCGTGCTTCTTTATCAATTGCTTCAAGCAATGTAATTTTTTCTTGCTTGCTCATGCCTTCAATTGGGTTTAAATGAGGATAACGAGCAATCGGAGCACTTGCGATTTTGATAGCTTGCGAAGAGTGGGTCCCATGCAAAGCAATGGAGCGTGCCGCATCAGCAGCGCGTTCCATTGCCGGTAACAAAATATCATCGCAATAAGCATAACCGGTTTTATCACCGCTCACCGCGCGAATGCCAACGCCTCTATCAATAGAGTAACTACCACTTTTTACTTCTGAATCCTCTAAATACCAAGACTCATAACTACAACTTTGAAAATATAAATCTGCATCATCGACATGACTATTCAACATAGAGCGAATTAATTTTTCGATCCCAGAGTCATCAATCGATGCCGGTTTTAGTAATAAATCTTTAGCTATGGCCAATGCTACTGTCATAAATTTACCTATCCAACGCAA
>CAZZGV010000322.1:0-1887 GCA_964654255.1 uncultured Legionella sp.
ATTGCTGCTATATGTTGCTAATTCATTGTTTCTAAGCAACCTACTCATAAAGGTAATTAACCATGTGCCTAAGGGAGGATGGCGATCATAACTCCATAATAACGTATGACCCCAAGTAAGATTTTGTGCAGAATCAGGCAAAATCGTTTCATACGAAAAGAATGGAATCAGTGTATAAATAAGAGCAAAGCTCATGAGAAATAGAGCGACTAATTTATTTATACTTATTTTTGTTTTGATAATTAAGGTTACTCTGGGAAATAAATAATGGAGTAAATACATACAGAAAAAATCCAGAAATTAAATGATCTATCCCTGATATTTCAGAACAATAATGCAGGATATTTAATCATTATAACCCAAGAGCAAACAAAAAAATATTCTCAGTGGTATCTAAATGCCGCTAGATTGATGTTAAGTAGCTATAGCGTGTTTTTTTACTATTCACACGTACCGCCGTTTTTAAAATAAGCATACAAATCATCGCAACCACCGATATGCTTATCATCAAAGAAAATTTGAGGGACAGTGCGTCGTCCAGAGAGCATTATCATTTTGTCACGTTCAGCGTCATCTAGGTCAACTCGAATTTCTGTGTACGCCAATCCTTTCTCTTTTAAAAGAGCCTTTGCACGCACGCAATAAAAACAGGTTGCAGATGTATACATTATAATGTTCATGTTTTTTCCTTTTATTATTGCAGATAGCGCAAGCAGAGCTTTTCATTCAAGCTTAGCATTATCGTAGGTAAGTCTTAACAAGTTATATGTTAAAAAATAGTATTCGCTGTTAGTTGGCGGACAAGCACCAGCCCTTTATATCTGATTATTTTGATAATCAGATATAGTGGTAAGGGGGTATTCGAGGATTCAAACAATAAGTGCAACCAATTTTTAAGAAAAGACTTTCATTATCAAATCAGCATTTCTGCGTGATGTAATTATCGATACGCAGAAATAATTCTTATTAATTTCCTTTTGAACCACGAGTCCGTCACTGATTTGATTATTAATAGTAAAGATTAGCTTTTGGTTTTTCTTCAACTTACCTATTGCATACAATAGTTTCGATACTTTAGTAGTAAGTGTGAGCTCAACTCTTCCATATCTGCTATCAAAAGCAGCTAATTTTGCAGACTTTACCATGTGCTTATTTAGTATAATGGCGGGTTCGATGATCTTTAAGGCTGGTATTGTCTGTTGTAATGAGTTTAATTACTTTAGGACTAGGTATGGCAGTAATAGGTGTTGGAGTATTTGCGTGCGTTTTTTTCTCAAAATATTGTCCAGGAGCCAAGTCATTTGATATCTTTAAAAACAATTAATGGACTTAAGCTCAGTTTCTAGTTATAGAATTTAGAAATACAAAAAATCAAGTTTAATTACAATGGATAAAGAATACTGGCACCAAAAGTGGCAATCCAAGCAAATCGGATTTAATCAATCCCAGCCTAATAAGCTATTGCAATGTTATTTCTCAACGTTGAAACTCACACCTGGCTGCCGTGTTTTTGTGCCTTTGTGTGGTCAGAGTATCGATATGCTTTGGCTTGCAGATCAAGGTTATCATGTGGTTGGTATTGAACTTAGCCGGATAGCATGCGACGCTTTTTTTAAAGACAATAAAATCCCCTTCAACACAACAGAAATAAACGATTTCACTGTTTACAAAAGTGAAAAAATCACCCTGTTTTGCGGTGATTTTTTTAAACTTGATCAAGAGACACTGGGTCAAATTGATGCGGTGTATGATCGAGCAGCGCTTATCGCCCTACCCTTCAAGACGCGTACGTTTTATGCCAAGCATTTAATCGAACTGATGCTACCAGCAACAACTATGTTGATTATAACAACAGCATATAATCAAAGCGAAATGCCAGGCCCCCCA
>CAZZGV010000323.1:0-1869 GCA_964654255.1 uncultured Legionella sp.
GGTCACCATTTTTGTTACTCAATATTTTATTAATTATGATAGCAATCGCATGTATATATTATACAGCCTTTATTATCAATCATCCGCCAATACAATTTGACGACCTCTATATTATCAGACCTTATGAGTTAATCTATTTGCTTATTTATCTATCCATAGTGTTGTTTGTTTATCCGCCAACCTACAAAAAATATCCCTTCATATTAACAAACTGCGTTTTCTACATGGCGATCACCCAAATTGTCATTGCATTGTATTTAATGCTCTTATCTCATGTTCCATTTGAGGGGGCTTATAATGTAGCGTATTTTCTTAAAATATTTGTGTATTTTATCCCGTTATCTTGCTTGATTGTCAATTACGTTTTTTCCTATAACTCCATTTTAGAAAAGCAAGCTCTGCTACAAAAAGGCCAAGAACAATTAAGGTATTTGGCGACGCGCGATCCGTTAACAAATTTATATAACCGCCGAGAATTTGAAAATTTACTCGATATTGCGATTGCAAATCATTCAAGAACACACAGCTCTTTTGCTGTATTTTTAATTGATATTGATAATTTTAAAGCTATTAATGACACATTAGGTCATATTTATGGCGATCATTTTCTTAAACAATTTTCTCAACAAATTACATCGTTGACCCGAAAAGGAGATACACTCTCTCGTATTGGCGGAGATGAATTTACAATAATCACATCCACCTTAAAATCCCCTTTATTGGTCAAAAAATTAGCCGAACGTCTTATCGAAGGCTTAAATATACCCTACGCTGTTGAAGACAAATTATTAACAGGAACAGTCAGCATTGGGATAGCGCTCTATCCTTCTGGTGGTGAAACCAGTGAAGAACTGCTGAAAAACGCTGATATTGCCATGTATAATGCCAAAAAATCTGGCAAAAATACCTATCGATTTTACAGCGAAAGATTAAATACCGCGCAGCAACGCGAATCAGAAATTGAATCACACTTACGTGAGGCACTCAAAAACGATGAACTCACCCTACACTATCAACCACAATATAATTTAATAACAAAAGAAATCATTGGCGCAGAAGTATTATTACGCTGGACGAATAGCGTATTAGGGGAGGTTTCACCAGAAGAATTTATACCTGTTGCTGAAAATAGTAACCTTATTATTAGTATCGGCAATTGGGTATTACGCAAAGTTTGTGAACAAGCCTCGCAATGGTCTAAACAGTACAAACGTGAATTATTATTCTCTATCAACGTATCACCCATGCAGTTTGAAAATAACAATTTCTATTCTAATTTCAAAAAAACCTTAGAAACCTTTAATTTTCCAGCGAATTGTTTAAGCATAGAAATCACAGAAAATTTATTAATGGAAAATAATGAGATAGTAAGTGATGGCTTAAAAAATATTGGTGCTCTCGGATCGCTTATCTCTCTCGATGACTTTGGCATGGGATATTCATCACTAAGTCGTTTACAAGCATTGCCAATAAATACATTAAAAATTGACAAATTATTTGTAGCCAATATTCAAAGTAAGAGCGATAAAATAATTGTAATTGACACAATTATTAAATTAGGCCATGAATTGGGTATGGGTGTTATCGCGGAAGGGATAGAAACTGAGTCACAATTAAACTACTTGGTTTCAAAAAATTGCTTGCTGGGCCAAGGGTTTTTCCTCAGCAAACCCTTGCCAGCAAACGTGTTTGAAAAAATTGCGTACGTATAGCTGATCATTAACTCGACATTAATTACTTTTAAAACAGCCCTAAAATGAATTAATTTTGACTTAATCTGCTCTGTACATGACAAAAAAATATCGAGTTTCCGGAATAAATAAGCGCGTAACAAAAACAGTACACTTATTTCCAAGCAAACAGCAAAGA
>CAZZGV010000324.1:0-1864 GCA_964654255.1 uncultured Legionella sp.
GGCTGCCTCAAGGTGTTTCGAATCACCAGGCTGCATCCGCCAGCACAACCTATCTGGTCAAAAGTCCTTTCATCCAAGATAGATAACCTCACGATTGGGTCGTCCCGCTCAGCGCCTGATGCTCTCGCCAGACTCGACGGTGCCGCAATTTGACGTTGGAGGGACATAAATTGACCAGTCCAACTCACTACGTTTGAGCAGGGGTGCGCCCAGGCTAAAGTAGGGGGAGGCTGTCACCTCTCCGTTAGGACCAAAGAAATCATATAGATGAGGACCCCTCGACCTTCGCTTCCTGAGCTTCCTGAGGGCATGCTTCCTGCTCACCTGTAGGTGAAATCTGTTGTGGTTCGACGTCGGTTGGTCGGACCCAGTCTTCGGAGCAGAAAGGGGTGTGCCATGGTACATCGAACGCTCGCCATTCTACTCGCTGGCTTCTTCGTGAACCTTTCCGATGCTGAGGCCAGCTCGCCCATAGAGAATGAAATTGGTGTGTTCACGGCGGTGGTGGGAACTGTGACTGTTGACCATCCCAGCATCGCTCGACTGCAGCCTGTCAAACTGCACGATGAGGTCTTGTTCAAAGACGTCATCGAGACGAGTTTTAAATCCAGGACCAAGGCCTTTTTCATTGATGACAGTGTGCTCACGATCGGAGAAAACAGCCGGGTTGAGGTCACCGAACACATTTACAATCCGGACCAGAACCAGCGCAGCATGGTCGTAAACCTATTCAGCGGGAAAATTCGCGCCTTGGTTTCAAAGGCGTTTAAAGGCGCAGGCTCGAAATTCGAGATTCATACTCCTACGGCGGTTGCGGCGGCGCGAGGCACGTATTTTGTCGTCTGGACAGAACAGGGGACGACCGGCATCGTGAACATCGGTGAATCCGGTCGGGTCGATTTCACCTCGGGGGCGGCGACGGTTTCTGTCGCTCCCGGTGAATATTCGGTGATCGGACCGGACGGGCTCCCTACTTCGCCGTCAGTCTATCAGACGGATATGAATGGGGGCGGAGCTCCTGCATCCGGAGTAAACGTCGTGCCCCCACCAACTACGGCCGATGGGGCGTTGCTCCTGCCGGTGGAACAGGGGCCTGGGAATGTACTCCGGACTACCGGTGAAGCGCTGAGCCTCACCACGGGGATGGTCGGGAACCTCGTCGCTCCCTCGTTGAAAGGCTTGATGCACGTCATGCAGGCCATTGAAGGGACGGTCTTGAAGGATATGCCGAGGCCCGAGACAGTGAACGAGGTGGTGCGCGCCGTGCTCCCCGTGTACACCATGGCATCGATCGACTCACCCGCTATGATAGGCACCACCGTAGGACAGACCGGAACGGTGATCGGGAAACTCGTGCCGGAGGCCCCATCTTCTCCCGGCGGGTCAGCGACTCCAGTCGCCTCGCTGACGTCGACGGTGGGATCGGCACTTGCTACTGTGACCTCGACAGTGAGTAATGTTCTTGCTCCGGTTAACTCCGTCGTGTCCCTAGTCCCTGTGGCCCCGGTCACGGCGATTGTCTCGCCCGTCGTTGCGCCGGTGATCTCAGCGGTACCGGTCCTGCCACCTGTGACCGCGATCATACCGGTCGCTCCGGTGACTCCGGTCACGTCGGTTGTTCCCGTGACGCCTCCGGCCGTGATTTCTGGTGTGACAGGCCTTCTCGGCCTGAATTAAAAGGCGGCCTGCCCATCCCTTAGTTGTGTCCCGCCGATCTCCCTGCTCCGGGGCTGAAGAGCTCCGGAGCAGGTCTGATGAAACTCATTATCGGGGTTGATCGGGCTGATCCTTCAGCAGGTTCCTGTTTTCCTGGCGCAAGGACCCATTCTTATTGTCCTCTTCTCCAAACCGTGAGATATCTGAA
>CAZZGV010000325.1:0-1847 GCA_964654255.1 uncultured Legionella sp.
TATCAGCTACGCCCTGCAACAAACGTTGCAAGCGCGCTAACAAACATAATCTATTATTTTTAATGGATACATTATCCACCATCACCATGACATGCTCAAAAAAAGTATCGACCGGCTCTCTTAAACTAGCCAATTGATTAAGAATTTTGCCATACTCACCAACAGAGTAAAGAGGAACAATGCATTTTTCAACAGCTTCTATGTGCAAAAATAGAGCCTTCTCTGCGTCACTCTCTAACAAATTGACATCAACAGATTGCTCTTCTGTTGCTAATGATGCTTGCTGCAACAAATTATTAACCCGCTTACAGGCTGCAGCTAAACTCGCTGCTTCTGGTAAATCAACAAACGCCAATAACGCATGAACCCGCTTATCACTATCGAACAACCAATCATCTTGGCAGGCACGAACCGCTTGCACTAACTCTTGTCGCACGTCTTTAGTTTGGTAAAACGATTGCATACGCTCAAGAATAAACGGCTTTAATTCAACAAATAAAGGATCAATGGTTTGCAGCTGCTGGCTATAAAGACTTAATGAATAATCAATTAACGCGGATAGATTTATAACTGCTGGTGTTGCAATTAAAAGCCTAACAATCGCCAGGGCATGCCGACGCAATTTAAATGGATCTTTGACGCCCGTTGGTTTTTGACCAATGGCAAATGTACCGACGATAGTGTCAATCCGATCTGCCAAAGACAACGCAAGACCTAAGTTCGACTGGGGCAATTGATCTGCTGCAAAACGAGGCATATATTGCTCATTTAATGCAACCGCTACCGCTTCTGCCTCTCCATCATGATGGGCATAGTAATATCCCATAAGCCCTTGTAACTCAGGAAATTCACCAACCATTCCTGTCATTAGATCGCATTTAGATAATTCCGCTGCACGTAAGGCTTGTTTTGCATCAAGCTCTAAAGGGGTGCTTAAATAGCCCATTAATGACTGCACACGTAGTGTTTTATCTTGCAAACTGCCTAATTTAGCTTGAAATACGACGTTTTCCATAGCCGCGCGGTAATCATCAAGAGGTTTGCGTTTGTCTTGACGATAAAAGAATGCCGCATCACTTAAACGCGCACGCATGACTTTTTCATTACCATTAATAACTTGTTGTTTATTAGTACTGGCAATATTAGTCACTGTAATAAAATGTGGGACCAAGTGATCGTGCTTATCTCGTAAAGCAAAGCATTTTTGATGAGATTGCATAGCAGCAATCAATGCTTCTGCAGGAACATCAAGAAACTCTTCTTCAAAATTAGCGAGTAATGCTTCAGGCCATTCTACAATCGACGTTACCTCATCAACCAAGGCATCGGGCATTACTGCGTTATAACTGTGCGTTGCCGCCACATGCTGCACTTGCTTAACGATCATCTCACGTCGTGCGGCAAAATCAGCAATGACAAATGCTTTTTTAAGTGCTGACTCATATGCACGTGGATTAGCTATCTCAACAACGCCTGGATGATGAAACCGATGACCCAAACTTAGCCGCCCTGTTGGCACATCTAAAACCTTGGTTGCTACTATGTCATCACCAAACAATAATACGGCCCAATGCACTGGACGGGCAAACAAAGTTTCCCCATTTCCCCAACGCATTGGCTTAGCAATGGGCAACTGCGCAATAGCGTCGTTTATCATCAGTGGTAATAAATCGCAGGTTTTTGCCTCTGCAGTTACAGCGTTATAAGCCCACCATTCGCCTTTATCTGTTTTAAGGGTTATTAACTGTTCTATACCAACACCACAGGATTTTGCAAAACCCACTAACGCCGGTGAAGGTTTGCCCTCAGCATCAGTTGAACCAACCACCGCCGGACCACGACGTGCA
>CAZZGV010000326.1:0-1840 GCA_964654255.1 uncultured Legionella sp.
GATGACGGCCGCAGAAACTGGGCATTTGGTGTTTGGTACATTGCATACCAACTCAGCCACGAAAACCATTAATCGGATCATTGACGTTTTTCCCGGAGATGAAAAGTCGATGGTGCGCTCAATGTTATCTGAGTCTTTACAAGCGGTGGTCGCTCAAAGTTTATTAAAAAAAATAGGTGGTGGCCGTGTTGCTGCACTTGAAATCATGCTCTGTAATTCAGCGATTCGTAATTTGATTCGGGAAGACAAAGTGGCTCAAATGTATTCATCAATTCAAACGGGTCAAGCACAAGGCATGATGACCTTTGATCAGCATTTGGCTGAGTTAGTAAATGAAAATTTAATTTCTCGCCAAACTGCGCGTGATGTTGCGCTTAATAAAGCTGCATTTTAGAGAGAGGTGGGCGTTAAACTCTCTTCCTATGGGAAGAGAGTTTAACAAATTAAGATGCTGCTTTTTGTAGTTCGAGCAATTGTTTTGTACCAATTTCAGCTAATGCTAACATTTCATTCAATTGAGTTCGGTTAAAGCTACCGTCTTCAGCAGTGCCTTGGATTTCAATAAAATCACCATGCTCATTCATGATAACATTCATGTCAGTTTCTGCGAGAACATCTTCAGCATAATCTAAATCGAGCACGGGTTGTCCACGATATATTCCAACAGATACTGCCGATACATAATTAAATGCTGGCTTTTTGCGTATTTTTTCGCGGGAAACCATCCAATCTAAGGCATCTTTTAACGCTACGCAGGCACCTGTAATGGCAGCGGTGCGAGTACCACCATCTGCTTGAATAACATCACAATCTAATGTAATTGTTGTTTCGCCCAATGATTTTAAGTCAACACACATACGTAGTGATCTACCAATAAGGCGTTGAATCTCTAATGTTCTACCACCTTGTTTACCTTTGCTGGCTTCTCGTTCGTTACGGCTATGTGTTGCACGAGGTAACATGCCATATTCGGCTGTGATCCAACCTTCATTTTTTCCTTTGATAAACCGTGGTACGCCGTCAATAACTGATGCAGTACAAAGAACGCGGGTTTGCCCAAACTCAACAAGAACAGATCCTTCTGCATGGTTAGTAAAGTTCCGGACAATATTAATTGGCCTAAGTTGATTAGCTTCGCGTTTGCTTGGACGCATAATGAGTTCCTCTTGAGTTTAGGCGAGTAAAGCCGGCAAGTATAAACCAGTTACCTTGCTTGGCCAATGGTGTTCGTCCCTTAGATTTGCATTTGTACAAATTTGGGGTATAGTCGCGCAACGTTTAATGGTTGGAATTCTGAATGACGCATAGCATGACAGCATTTGCCAGAGTGCAGAATCAACTTGAGGGGTATTCGTTTAGCTGGGAGTTAAGGTCAGTTAACCATCGTTATTTAGATGTTTCATTTCGGTTGCCTGAATCGTTTCGAGCGTTAGAAACCAATCTACGTAATTTAGTACGTGGCCAAATCCAGCGTGGTAAACTTGAGTGTCAGCTTAAAGTTAATGAAATGGCTGGTGATAGTCAGTCTATCATAATTAATACAAATTTAGTAAACGCATTATTAGACGCCGGATCAACATTAGCGTCGCGGCATCAGTTAGCTAATGATTTAACTGTAAGTCATCTTTTGTCTTGGCCGGATGTAGTGACTGTGGGTCAACCTAATATTGATATATTAAGTCAACATGTTGAGAGCTCATTCAACGAGGCATTGACGCAATTGGTTGCAGCTCGATTAACCGAAGGTAATGCATTAAAGGATCATATAAAAACGCGACTGCACTTTGTAAACAATGAAATTAAGTCTGCAAGCGAGCAGGTGGCGATGATGGCTAGTCAT
>CAZZGV010000327.1:0-1833 GCA_964654255.1 uncultured Legionella sp.
CCAATCATTGACAAGGAATTTAAAACAGAATTGCAAGCGTTAGCACATGCTCATATGCAAAAATTATATGGTACATTTAACGAAGATACACGGCAATTATCAACGGGTGCACTCGATGATTTAAAGGCAGCAATAGACACTAGTATCAAGGCACTAGCTAGTGAGAACGATGAGGTAATGTCATTGTTACAAAACACACCCTTAACTAAACTAAATGAGTTAATTACTAAAATTAATATAAACCAAACCGTGATAACAGAATATGAAGTCCTTGTTAACTTAATAACAGAGACAAGAGCCAAATTAAAAACAACCGTAGGAATTGATGCTGATATTGATATCTTCCTATCTAATTATGATAGCTTCTTAGTAAGATTATCCTTATTTGTATCTCATTATCTAGGATCTTTTTTTAAAACAGCTACTGCGGATAAAATTGATAAGGTAAGTGTTATCAAAACACAGATACATGAATCAAAAATACAGCTCCAGACTAGGTTTGAAGATGCGCTTAATTCTATCAAGAATAATCAGCAAATCTCTGAAACAATCAAAGCAACATTTGTTGCTAAATTAGAAGCATCATTGGAAGAGGCCCCTGCTCAAGAACCCGCAGCAGAGCCCAGAGTACCTGAAATACAACAAGCCACGGCCCAATCAAAAATTGATAAGGAATTTCACAACATTTGCAACCGATTCACCCTTTTTGCACCGCCAGCGCCTGTTGATGAAATACCCGCTTCTCCACTAGTAGCGCAGCGGGTCTTCCAAATCTAAATAGACAAGGTAAGGGCGCCCAAAAAAACCCATTAAAACCCATTAAAACCAAAATATCCAAATTCCGCGCATTATGTGCGGAATCCAGTTTTAATTTTGATTCAAGATTCTCTTGATACCCTAGACATAAAATAAAGTACGTAAGCAAAAAAGTATCTTTTAATGTTCAAACTTTAGATACGTTTGCTCTTTTTAAACCGGCAAACTTTGCGCTCCGCCCCCTTTTTCATATAAAATAACCAACCTTATTGTCGTTTTTTGTAATATTTATTGTTCAAAATATATTTAGGTAATAAAAATGAAAGAATATGTTATTGCATCGTTTTATAAATTTATTCCTCTCAATGGTTACGAAGACATGAAAATCCCCTTGCTAGCTGCAATGAAAGAACACAACATTTGGGGTACGATTATTTTGGCGCAAGAAGGGATTAATGGGAGCTTTGCAGGCAGGCCCGATGAAGTCACCAAATTATATAATTATCTAAGATGTGATCCACGCCTGGCTGATTTATATTTTAAAGAAACCTACGATGACTTAATGCCGTTTGAAAAAGCCAAAGTAAAATTTCGTAAAGAAATTGTCACATTAGGTGTTGAGGGAGTTGACCCTTTAAAAAACACAGGAATACACCTTTCTCCTGAAGAATGGAATACCCTGATTTCAGACCCCAATGTTGTACTTATCGATACTCGAAATGACTACGAGGTAGAAGTCGGTACGTTTAAAAATGCCATCAATCCTAAAACCGAAAATTTCAGAGATTTCCCTGAATATGTTAAAAATAATTTGTTAGATAAAAAAGACAAAAAAATCGCTATGTTTTGCACGGGTGGAATCCGCTGCGAAAAATCCACAGCCTATTTACAAAATCTAGGATTTTCAGAAGTATATCAACTGCAAGGTGGGATCTTAAATTACATCGATTCAATGCCAGCAGAAAAATCGCTGTGGCGGGGCAAATGCTTTGTATTTGATGAACGAATTGCAATAGAATAAAGGTAAACGTTCACGCCCTTTGATTTAAAGGGCATTTTTTTTGCTAAAAAGGTATT
>CAZZGV010000328.1:0-1830 GCA_964654255.1 uncultured Legionella sp.
ACCTGTACATCGACAAGAAGATGCAGGACCACGGCCTGTTCCAGGCCATCTGCCGGGTGAACCGGCTGGACGGCGACGACAAGGATTACGGGTACATCGTGGACTACAAGGATCTCTTCAAGAAGGTAGAGAATGCCATCGCGGTGTACACTTCCGAGTTAGATCGGAGCGCGGGTGGCCCTGATCCTGCCGTATTGCTCCAGGATCGTCTCAAGAAAGGCAAAGAACGATTAGACCATGCGGTAGAAGCTCTGCACCTGTTGTATGAGCCGGTACAGCAACCGAAAGGGGAACTGCAATACATTCACTATTTCTGCGGCAACACGGAAATTCAGGCTGACCTCAGTGAACGCGAGCCCCGGCGGGTCGCCCTCTACAAGGCGACGGTTGGACTGGTGCGCGCATATGCCAATATCGCCGATGAGCTGGATCAAGCAGGTTACAACGCGACAGACATCAGCCGCATTAAGAAGCAAGTGGAAGAATCGCTAAACATCCGTGAGATTGTTCGTAAGGCCAGCGGGGAGAGCCTTGATCTCAAAGCCTATGAAGCCGATATGCGCCACCTGCTCGATACCTATATCGAGGCGGATGAGCCGAGAAAGATTTCGCCCTTCGATGACATGCCCTTACTGGACCTCATCGTAAAGACCGGGATCGGGAATGCCATCGCCGCGCAGCTTGGCAGTTTGAAAGACAATAAGGATGCGATCGCAGAGACCATCGAGAATAACGTCCGCCGCAAGATCATCAAGGAACATCTGAACGATCCCGCTTATTACGACACTATGTCGGCATTGCTGGACGAGATCATCGCCGCTCGCAAGGCGAAGGCCATCGAGTATGAGCAGTACCTGAAACGCATCGCCGAACTGGCCAGACAGGTGGAAGCCGGGCAAGCCGAGGACACGCCTGAGCCGCTTAAAAAGAGCCCGGCTCTGCGGGCGCTGTACAACAACCTCAAGGCAACCCACGGAGTACATCCGGAGGCTGATCGCGCGGCAGAAACGCAGGCGGACTACAAGACAGCCCATGATCCGACATTGCAGTTGGCGCTGAAGATCGATGAAGCGGTTCGAAAAGTTCGCCCCGATGGCTGGCGCGGAGTTCAGACACGCGAACAAGTGATCAAACAGGCGCTGTATGACGTGCTGCGCGACGAGGCTGAGGTCGAGCGTATCTTTCTCATCGTCAAAGCGCAGGGAGAATACTGACGATGGCGCAGGTTCAGCTTGGCACGATCGCTGTGGATGTGGTGCGAAAGGACATCAAGAATGTCCATCTCAGCGTCTATCCCCCGAGCGGTCGAGTGCGAATTGCTGCGCCGGCGCGCATGAGCCTCGATACAATCCGCGTCTTCGCCATTTCCAAACTCGAGTGGATCAAGCGGCAGCAGAAGAAATTGCGCGATCAGGAACGTGAAACCCCGCGTGAGTACCTCAACCGCGAGAGCCATTACCTCTGGGGACGGCGCTATTTGCTCACCGTTCGGGAAGGGGATGATGCCCCGTCTATTGAACTGCGGCATCGCCACATTCTCCTGCGCGTGCGTCCCGGAACGAGCGACGAGAAGAAGCAGGAGTTATTCGAGGCATGGTATCGCGAGCAGATCAAGAACGCCGTGCGTCCCCTGCTTGCCAAGTGGCAGCCATTGATGAGGGCGACGGTCAACCGCTGCTTTGTGCAACGGATGCGGACGAAGTGGGGGAGTTGCAATCCCATGGCACGGCATATTCGCCTGAATACAGAGTTGGCGAAGAAGCCGCCGGAATGTCTTGAATACATCGTTGTGCATGAGATGGCGCATCTCCTTGAGCCGACGCACACTCG
>CAZZGV010000329.1:0-1806 GCA_964654255.1 uncultured Legionella sp.
CTTAACGGATATGAACTGTTCGTTTAGTTACCAACACAAAATTGAAAAGAGCCATAAATATTACACATCCGTCGTCACTCAGTTTATTACACTTCCCTTATCATTCCCATGCTCCAGGCATCCAGGAGCCATGTAGTCCATTTGGAATTCTACGAGGTAATTTGATACATGCTAATGATTCATTTTTAAAATTTATTGCGTCTAAAATAATAAATTCACTTTGGTTCGTGATGCTATTGTATGTAAATAGCATTAGGTAACCATCATCTTCCGATTTGTGTGTGTCTGAAGGTACAAAAACGGCCTCACCTATTTCAGTATATGGGCCAAATTCATGAACTTGTGTCTGTTGCGTTTTTACATCGTATTTTGCCAAAGCATTCATGCTTCGTTGATTATGAATATCGTCTGTTCTTGTTGGTAGGTATATAAACTGATGTTGCAAGGTGTTTTTATCCTCTCTAATTCGAGGAAATTCAACCATTCTGTCATCCAACCGAATATGGTTAGTTGTGCCTGAATCGAGGTTAATGATGGTACGATGTAAACATGGGGGTAGTTTATCAGCATTATTTTCCTCATTTAGCATGACTAATTTTTCATGCCGAACATAATCTATAATAATTTGATTTCCATGTTCATAGGCATTGGCAAAATGAAAAACAAAAAATGGCTCTGTTTCAAACCATCGCATATTCCCATCTTTGCGCGACATGATTCCAATACGAAGTCCTAGTTCTGGTCTCCAATTTAAGACAGATCCGCCTGACATAATTTGGTTGAATTCAAATATAACAGGGGAGTCAAAAACAATGACGTAATTTTCCGTTAAAACAAAATCATGAATCATGGAGCAATGAGGTTTTTCAATATCCCATTTTTGGAAAGCTGTACCTTTTTTATCAAACCGATAAATAGTTAAATAAGGCGGAGTAAGCGCATAATTTATAAACCATACGTCGCCGTTGAGTGGATCAAGACGTGTATGTGCGCATACGTCGATAGGTCGTTTTGTAGCGTAAGGATTCCACTCCCCCAACGTTTTTAATTGAGAAGTCATTTTATAAGCGGGTGCTCCCTCGCTTAGTGCCAAATAATCTTCCCCATGGCGAATTATGTGTATAAAAGCTCCATTTTTCACTGCAATAGGTTCATCTTCTGGATCTGCCCACTGTGGGTCCATGGGCATGAGTTTTAATATGCCTCCGTACAGTGATTTACCCGCCTTTTTCTCTTTCAATAATCCTTTTGTTTCAACATATCGATTGCGATAATGTGCTTTGCCATTATCTAGATATATTGCGTGAATCATACCGTCACCATCATAGGGGTAGGTATATGAAATGGGTGGAAAAGCAGGATTAGGGCCGTTACGCATGTAGATACCATGCAATTCCTTTGGAATTTCACCAACTATTGTTAAGTCTTTAATTTCTAACTCATCTTGAACAGGCGCATAATTTCCAGAAAGATAAGGATTAATTTGATGATTTTTCATGTATTAGCCCTCGTGTGCTTATTCTGATGATGTGGATCACTCGATGCGAAGCGACGCATATTTTTAGTTTACTACAAAATTTCCTTTTTTGCTGTTTTTAGCAATGATTTCCCAGGGCTGTCCCAGCATAAATTTTGGACACAAAATGAATTAAGTCGATCATTTTAATATCAATATTCGGGCTCTTGGCGTCGTGGCCGTGAACAGTGAAATATACCCCCCAGGCCTGGGCGTATACACTTAAACCCGCCCCACCCCCAAACCAACAGCCAAAATAAAAAAGGACACAAACCGATATTGCAAAAAAT
>CAZZGV010000330.1:0-1806 GCA_964654255.1 uncultured Legionella sp.
TTGAGTTCGTCCGAAACTCAGAAGCGGACCACGCTTGGCGCCGACGATGCCCAGCCCCATTCCGGTATGCGACTGATACCGTCCTTCCACGATCCGTTTCAGATCGGCAATGCCGGGCCCGCTATCGGTGACACGAATCAACAACACTTGGGGGGAGGTTTGTCCCTCGACGAGGAATTCGACCGCGCCGTTCACGGCATAACGGAACGCGTTGCGCGCGATTTCCGATACTGCCGTCGCGATGCGGGTCTGGTCTTGTGTCTCGAACCCGATCAAGCCGGCAATCTGCCGCGCCCGCTGTCGCACGGCGACGACATCGTCCTCATACTTCAAAGGGACATTCATGATCGAGTGACTCATTCGATCGGTTCTCCAGACGCTGTCCGGATCATGTCACGCATCCTTCGATCTCACCTAGGGCGACAGGCACGACGCCTTACGATGTCACGGCCGACGCTTTCAGGACGATCACCGTCGTATCATCCCGGCCTCGGGAGAAATCACGATACAGGGTGGCGGCGATCAGGCTCGGATCGCGACCGCACAGGCCTGCATACTGATTCACATCCCAATGGGTATTGATGCCGTCCGAACACATCACCAGCATGGCCGACTCGGTCCAGGGATACTGAAACTCCGTGACGCGCCTGATGTGATGACCGAGGATTCCATTTTGGGACACCATGTTCCTGGAGGTCCCCTGCTCATGGACGGCGGCCATCACATTTCCGATCCCGACAAATTTGACAAGTCCTTCATCCTGGAGGATTTCTGCGATCCCGAGGGCTGCCCCCCTGGTCGGGCGAAGCGCGAGATGGGCGAAGTGTACCTGCTCGGTCAATGAGGCAGTTTGATGATCCCGAAGACTCCCGACGGCAAGCTGCGCCGCTTGAGCCGCTTGAGGCCCATGCCCTAACCCGTCGACCACCGCACAGAAGGTCCGTCTTCCCAACGACTCGACATACCAGGCATCTCCGCAAACGGTCTCACCCGACTTGGCCAACTGGATTGCGCCGGTCCTGACGGGGGGGCCATGCCGGTCGGACAGCGGCCCGTTCCAGACACGAGCCACAAGGCTTGTCCCCCGTTCGCGCAAGGAGTGGATATCGAATTCGGTCGCCATCCTGACGATGGCTCCAAGGCCGTTTCCGCTGCTGCCTGCCGTGGAAGTTCCATCCTGCAATGCATGGCTCACACTGGCCATGCCGGGCCCTCGATCCGTTGCCACAATTTCGACCCCTTGCATGGCCCCGCTGGTCACGGTTCTCAGAAAGATTTCACCCGCCTTCGCGTGTTTGACCAGATTCGTGCCCATCTCCGAAGCGATCACCGCACAGATCCCTGCCCGCGTGTCATCTAACCCGATCCGCCCTGCCAATTCGAGCGCCTTGCGACGCGCCCCGGCCACCTGGCTTGATTCCTCAATCGGGACCTGAAACTGCTCACCTGCCTTACGCTCCGTTATCACCGGCACCTCACGTCCATCGCGCAATTGTGACCATCGTCCCTTTGCCGCATTCAGACTGAATATCGAAGTCGTTCACGAGTCGTTTCGATCCACTCAGTCCCAACCCCATTCCATTTCCGGTGGTAAATCCGTCCCTCAATGCCCTATCCAGGTCAGCAATACCCGGCCCCTGGTCGGTAAAAACCAGTCGCACTCCTCGACGGGCCCCTTCCTGCAGCGCTTGAATGCGCACGTCCCCCCCGCGACCGTGCTCCAGGGTGTTGCGCGCCAGTTCACTGGCCGCCGTGACGAGCTTCGTCTGATCGACGAGGGAAAAGGCCTGCATCAGCGCCAATTCC
>CAZZGV010000331.1:0-1799 GCA_964654255.1 uncultured Legionella sp.
ACATAAACTGCGCATCACACAAAAAATTACGCTTTATCAACAAAATTGGGATGTGGTTAAATATGTCATTCAAGAGCAAATCAAAATCTTAATACATCAAGCCGCATGAGCTAAGTGCGAAACTCGTGTTTAAATAAGAATTTATTAGATACAAGCGTATTATTTTATCGCGTATAAAAGTTGGCTAATCTAAAGTTAACCTAAGAAAAATGCCTAACTTAGCTTAATGCTTCGTCAGGCATTGTAACGTTTAATTCTAGCACAGCACTATCACCCATACGCTCTAAATTAACTGTAACTTGTTCTCGATTGATTGGAACATATTTTGCAATAACAGCAAGAATTTCTTCTTGAAGTTTTGGTAAATAGTCTGGTGTATTCCTTTGTGAACGCTCGTGCGAAATAATAATTTGCAAGCGTTCCTTTGCAACAGATGCGGTAGAGGTTCGTTTGCGCAAATAACGTAAAATACTCATGCTGGAACATCCTCCTTGTTTTTGCTGAATAGACGACGCAGTATTCCTTTGCGTTCGTTGTTAAGAAAACGCATGGGTCGTTCTTCTCCGAGAAAGCGTGCAATTGCATCTTGATAAGCATGTCCTGCGTCACTTGATTCATCAAGAATAACAGGTGTTCCTGTATTTGATGCCTTAAGTACCGCTTTTGACTCAGGAATGATACCAATTAATGGAATCGCAAGAATATCTTTCACGTCTTGAACAGAGAGCATCTCGCCACGTTCTACACGCTCAGGATCATAGCGCGTTAGTAGCAGGTGTTCTTTAATGGGTGTATTGCTTTCAATTGCGCGCTTGGTTTTGCTGGCCAGTATTCCTAAAATTCTATCAGAATCCCTTACTGAAGAAACTTCAGGATTTGTGACAATGATTGCTTCATCTGCAAAATACATGGCCATCATCGCACCAGATTCAATACCTGCTGGCGAATCACAAATGATATAATCAAATTCTTTTGATAATTCGTTGAGAACTTTCTCAACGCCTTCTAATGTTAGGGCATCTTTGTCGCGTGTTTGCGATGCGGGTAATATGCACAATTCAGGTAGGCGCTTATCTTTAATTAAGGTTTGTTTTAAACTGGCTTCACCGTTTATAACGTTGATAAAATCATAAACTACGCGACGTTCGCAACCCATAATAATATCAAGGTTACGAAGTCCAATATCAAAATCGATGACCACCGTTTTATGTCCGCGCATGGCTAAGCCAGATGCAATGGCTGCAGAAGATGTCGTTTTACCAACACCACCTTTACCTGAAGTAATAACGATAATTTTAGCCAACGCTGAGCCCTTCCTTTATAATCGATTGAACAAGATTGATACCAGTGTACACGGTATTAATAACATTATTCAACAGCAAAAAAAATTGATGTGCAGAATTTTTTTATTTGTGTTTATTCGTTAATTACTCGACTCATCCTATTTGTTCGTTTTTTACATAACTTTCCTTTTGTGGTAAAATATAGCTCTTTTTATGCAAAAAAAGCGCGCCAAGGGATGCGGTGCGCTTATTTAGAGGCGTGAGCGATGAATTTTAGCGAATCAAGCAAGAGCAAACTAGTTAAATTGAACTGTTTTACAGACAGGCATCTTACTGTTTATGCGCAATTAGAGTCATATGGTTTTAAAGAAGCTGATGTTTTAAAAATAGCCAAAAAAAAAGGCGGCTCAAAGAGTTTAACTGCGTTAGTAGCCTTATTTGAACCTCTGCAGAGTGCCAAGGGTCAGGCGATGGTTGATGATAACGGTTGCGAGATAACGCGGTGGACGCGATTGC
>CAZZGV010000332.1:0-1776 GCA_964654255.1 uncultured Legionella sp.
TTGATTTTATGAATTGGCTCAGACTGGGTTGGAGGAATATTTTTAGGCATAATTTCATTACGCAATGATGCATCGTCGATCTGCATACGGCGCCAACGATTTCGAAGGGCAATTGCCACAGCACGTTTAGCACTATCTTGTCCAATAATATGCTTATTCAGCTCTTCTACAATTTCCCGAGGTGTCATTACTGTCATTGTTGTATTAGTCACAATCGCTATCCAATTCTTCTATCGTTAAATTATGGTTGGTGTAAATGCAAATATCCCCAGCAATTGATAAAGCTTTGCGCACAATATCTACAGCCGGTAGTTCCGTGTTTTCAAGCAGAGCACGAGCTGCAGCTTGAGCAAAAGCCCCGCCAGAACCAATAGCCATCAGCCCTTCCTCAGGCTCAATGACATCGCCGTTACCGGTAATAATCAAAGACGCTTTGCTATCCGCAACCGTAAGCAACGCCTCTAACCGCCGTAATATCCTATCAGTACGCCAGTCTTTAGCCAGCTCAACAGCCGCCCGAACTAAGTTACCTTGATGCATTTCCAATTTGCTTTCAAAACGCTCAAATAACGTAAATGCATCAGCGGTACCGCCAGCAAAACCTGCAATCACTTTATCTTTATATAAACGCCTTACTTTCCGGGCATTACCTTTCATCACGGTATTCCCAAGACTAACTTGACCATCGCCGCCAATAACCACTTTGTTACCTCGTCTTACCGACAAGATAGTCGTACCGCGAAATTGTTCCAAAATAAACCTCGTACAGTGGAAAACCTATTAACTGGGGATGATAAATAAAAAATCAATGGGGTGATGAAAAAATTTTATTAAACGTCTATTGTAATTTGGAGCATCGTTCACAAATACCTTTCAGCTCAATCGCATCTTGGTGCAACTTAAACTGATGTGCTTTAGCAAGTTTTACAACAGCATCGCGTAGTGAAGCTTCGTATATTTCAATAACGTGATGACACGTGTTGCAAACCATAAGCGCCTCAGAAGATAACTGTTTTTCAGGTTCACCACAAAGTGTAAATGACTGAATAGATTCAATTTTATGTACAGTACCATTGGCGACAAAATACTCTAGAGTCCGGTATATAGTAGGTGGCTTTAAGTGGGGTTTTATTGTTAGTAAATTAGCAAGAATTTCATAGGCTTTTAGCGGCTTTTGAGCTTGCCATAAAATATAAAGAACCTCCTTGCGTGAGGAGGTTAGCTTCAACTTTAGACTAACGCAATAGTCTATAAATGAGGCTGGATAATTCATTCGCCAAACTGGTTGATAAATGACACGCCATGCAACAACGGGGCAATCCCCAAATGCTCAGCAATACTTTGCCCAACATCAGCAAACGTATCACGTCGTCCAATAAAATGGCCCTGAAGACCTGCACCAAACGCCAATACTGGAATATGCTCACGTGTGTGATCAGACCCTGGACGTGTTGGATCACAGCCATGATCAGCGGCGATAATAACCATATCCCCTGGTCGTAATGCGGCTTCCAACATAGGCAGACGTGCATCAAACTCTTCCATCGCTTTCGCATAACCTAGCACATCGCGCCTATGTCCATAGGATGAATCAAAATCTACAAAATTCGTGAAAACCAAACTACCATCCGGTGCGGTCTGCATAGCTGAAAGCGTGGCATCAAAAAGCTCCATATTTCCATCAGCTTTGATATTTTTTGTAACCCCTTGATGAGCAAAAATATCCGCCGTTTTACCGATCGCAACAACATCGCGGCCCGCGTCTTTTAAAAAATC
>CAZZGV010000333.1:0-1754 GCA_964654255.1 uncultured Legionella sp.
AACAGTTTAAAAGAAATAACATGGATAGAATAAAATAATGAAATTTTTTTATGTCGGCTTTGGTTTTGCGAGACTATTTTAGCAAGTTGCCTTGCATATGAGCATATGTACTGCTAAATTTAATTCATGACTTTGTAAGGATATGAAGTCTCTAAATGGATTTTCATCAGATGGATCTGATATTCAGGGAAGAATAAAATTCAGGGCTAAGTCCTGATTGGAAGACTGTGATAAGCCAGGGCATGCCCTGGCTTTTTTGTTTATGCTACTGCGTAGCCAGTGTGTGATAGATAGTTTCTATCCGGATAGTAAGCAAATACAACCGAGCCACCTTTGATGGTGTTAATAACGGGCTTTGCAATTGTATGGGCTATAGAAGGGCAGCCCCAGCTGCGTCCTGCACGGCCTGATTTTTTGATAAAGTCAGGCTCTACATACCAAGCACCATGAATCACAACACGGCGATTGTAGGCGTTATCGTTAAATCCTTTTTCTAAGCCTTGTAAATTCAAAGAATAGCCTTTTGAGCCCATGTATGTGTCACGGGTTACGTAGGTACCTAGGCTGGTTTCTTTGCTAGATGTTTTGTTTGAAAAATGATGAGGTGTGGTCATGCCTGAATTTTGGCCATGAGCAACGTAAGTATTATATAATAATTTTTCTTTGCGAACGTCAAAGATCCACATGCGTTGTTTTGATGAGGGAAGAGAATAGTCAATAACAGTAAGCACAGGCTTTTTAACAGCGCCTTTAGCATTGGCTTTTTGGTAGGCCGCAAGCGCTAATTTAAGAACTCTCTTGTTAAGTTGGGGGGCCTTTTGAGCTAAGTGTTGAACTTCTGTATTAATGTTAGGCTCAGGCTTTTTAAATATTGCTGCGCTAAATGTCAAATTACTACTCAGCATTGCGATTGATATTAGAGTTAAAATTATATTCATAACGCTCCATTAGTTACGTCGCCAAAGGTAAGGCGTCCAAAAATTGTGTATTATATAGACAATTCATGAAATTGTAAAACCGTAAGTTATTGAAAGTTATATTTCAAAAAAACATCAATTAATTCAATGAATTAATTGTATATTTTGGTTGTAAGTCAGGATTTAAAAGCACCGCTTTGTTCAAAATAAACCCATTTGCGGGGTGTGTTTTCCAATTAATCTGCACAAAAAAGAAGCGGTTTTGATGGATTTATATCGATTAAACCCGTAATTTTTGCTCATAAAAATGACAAAATCCTTATGTTTATTGGATTTAAAGTGCTAAATGCATTTAAAATCCTGCCATTTTCTCAAGGGATATTTTATTTATCTTTAAATTTGGATTATCCTTCACCATCTTTAACAGAAGTGAAGTTATTTTTCAATTGGAGGCAATATGTTAAATAGGCTCCCTTTACAATCTCCACAGGGATTACGTGCTGCGATCAATGATGTATATCGCAAGAAGGAGCAACACATTGTTAGCACGCTTATCGAAGAAGCAGCTATTGATGAAAAATTGACTGCAGCTGTGAATAATGTTGCAACTCGTTTAGTAGAGAAAGTGCGCTCCGAGCGTAAAAAAACCACTGGAATCGACTCATTTTTAACACAATATGCGTTATCAAGTGAAGAAGGTATTGCATTAATGTGCTTAGCAGAAGCACTGTTGCGTGTACCAGACAATGCTACAATTGATAATTTGATCAAAGATAAATTAGCAAATGCTGATTGGAAAGCACACTCTGGACAAAGCAATTCTTTTTTTGTTAATGC
>CAZZGV010000334.1:0-1751 GCA_964654255.1 uncultured Legionella sp.
CGACAGATTAACTTCGGCGGCTGAGACGACCGGCGAATCCAAGATGCGAAAAGAACCTACGCTTCAGGTATGACGACAGATGCCGGACGGAAGGAATCACGACACTGGCGGACTGTTTCCACATTCTACGGGATGGGACATTTGCCGAGGGGTGGAAGCTTGAAGGAGGGCATCGAGGCCGATTCACGCGGCCTCGATGCCCTCAGGAATGCAAGGCAAGAAGCCTCACTTATTGTGCAAATCCTCCGGGGACCGCCACGTCAGTCACCATCCGTTCATCATCGATCATCAAGATGACCGCCGATCCTTTAGAGAGCCCTTTGAAGTGGGGTTCCACCAAGGGACGCACCTTATAGGTTTCCTCGCCTCCGCTTTCAGTGGTGATGCTAATCGCCCCATCCTGCAATGCCGACGACAATACCCCCGGAGTGCGTGCGAATGCGTTTTTCAGCGGCGACCGATCTTGCGCGGCCACGGTGGCCTTGCGGGCGGCTGCCCGGTTCACATAGGTGACGTCAGCGATGTGAGACGCCTCGTCGACGAGAAAGAGTGCCTCCACCCCTACCGGCACACCCGCCACTTTGGCGCGAGCGAGCGGCGTGATCATGTACGATTCCTCGCTGCTCCCGGTGATCTGGATCACGGCCTTCTCTTGACCGGTCGTCAACGGCTGGGCCAATCGCCCGCGCAGGATCTTATGGCGGTATGCCTCGCCTGCCAAATGCGCATCGACGACCTGATTCTGGGCATTGAGCGTGACTACCACTTCATCTCCCACCTTAAAGGGAGAGAGTCCTTTTTGTTCACGATATTTCGCGGATAGATGCCGCGGTTGCAGATCACCCGTGTCGATCTTGATCTGGTCGCTGCGAATCTCCTCAACGAGGCCCACCACCTCTCTCGTACCCGGGAAATGTGCATTCGTCTCCGACTGTGGCAGCGCCGTCGCATGGTGCCCGGAAGACTGGCCCATGCGGGACATATTCGTATGAGCGTCGTGGCGAGCGCATGACACACACGTCAACACCGCAGCTCCTACCAGGATCGCCAGTTCCACACTTCGCCGACGCGTCGATACACCGGCGACGGTGGCGTCCCGGTTGGGAACCCAATCGTGCCTCGTCGAATAACCATCCCTGCATTTCATGCTTATCCTCCCCTGAGGTTAGGACACTTCTTCGCACAGACTTGATCGGCCGCGTGCGTCTCTTACATTCAGCCTGACGACGCCTTCCCTGAGCCCCCTGCCCGATCAGCTCTTGCGCAGCAAGCTGTGTCCATTTCGGCCATAGAGGCTGCAGACAAGATATCCCACCGCGCCCAACGCCATCGCCCCTAGCCCGAGACGTCTCTGGTTCATCCAAAACTGGAGACTGAAATCCCTCGCTCCCTCGTCGAAGCGGCCATGCGCACCGTAGTCGCCGGGCAAAGGTTCAAAGAGATTGTTCGGCCGATCGCTCGAGACTGGTTCAGTCGTTTGTTGAGCGTCATATCCATTCCACGCCAGGTAGTGATCCAACAGACCTGGAATGAATTTGTCTCCCACGATAGCTTTCACCGTCGGCAGCCCCACGCACACCTCACGTCGGCGATGGCGTGAGGCCCACACAATCGCCCGTGCGATGACCTCCGGTTGGTAAATCGGGGGGACCGGTTGAGGGTGACAGGGCATCCGCGATTTGATCCAACTGAATTGCGGGGTGTTGACCGCCGGCAATTGAACGGCGGTGATGTGGACCCGGCTGCGGTCG
>CAZZGV010000335.1:0-1729 GCA_964654255.1 uncultured Legionella sp.
CACTCCGATGCCCTTGCAAACAGGGCTTTTTGCCGCATAATCTTGGACAGCACCCAGACCAGACAACCTCCTTCGAGAACAGGCGCCGAAGTCGTCTCAAACGCAGCATTCATGCAGGAGACACACAGAGGGGCGGATTATTTTGGACAGCAGTGGCCTCGTCCCCTCTATGCTTGCCTCAAGTCTCTCGACAGATGCCGCAGGCATGCAGGAGGGGAGAGTCAGCAGGGTGTGCCCCTTGATGACTCGCTCGAACATCAGTCGCGGGTCTAAGCCAGTAGGAGGATAATTCCGGTGAATCGTTTGCCATGGCCGTCGTAGTGATCGTTCCAGTTCACAACGGGGGCGAACGATTTCACGCGAATATGGATTCAATCAGGCGTGCCGAGCCTCCGCCAGATGAAGTCATCGTGATCGGCGATGGCGATACTGACGGATCCTCCCAGTTTGCAGAAGCAGCCGGTATAACCGTGTATCGCTTTCCTACGCCGAAAGGGCCTAGCCGCGCCAGAAACCTTGGCGCGTCGAAGGCGATGTCGGAACTGCTCTTGTCAGTCGATGTCGCTGGGACAGTTCCCGAAAATGTGATCGATCGGGTGAGAGACCTCTTTGCCCGAGATTCTGACGTTGCGGCAATGATCGGGTCGTATGATGATCAACCGGGGGAGTCGAAATTTTCTTTCTCAGTACCGGAAGTTGGTGCATTATTCTGTTCATCAGAACGGTCGCGAGGAGGCGTCCACGTTTTGGGGTACCTATGGTGTGGCGTGCGGAGTTCTTGGTGTACTGTTGCTGTCCCCCCTGGCAGCCGGTGTTTCTGGTTGAGACCGTTGTCATGGGGCTGATCCTGTTTATCCTCAACTATGGAGCACGATAATGCCAGCAGTTAATCCGCGAGACCAGAAGGTCGTGATCATCGGAGGGGGACCGGCGGGACTCACGGCGGCCTACCAGCTGTCGAAGGTCGGTGCGAAGTCCGTGGTCCTCGAGAAAGATGCGATCCTCGGCGGCATTTCCAGAACGGTGGAGTATAAAGGCTACCATTTTGACATCGGCGGCCACCGTTTTTTCACGAAGGTTTCCGTCGTGGACAAGATGTGGAGAGAGGTGCTTCCCGAGGGCGACTTCCTGCATTGCCAGCGGTTGTCCAGGATCTACTATAATAGAAATTTTTTCTTCTACCCCCTTAAGCCAGTCAATGCCTTGTTCGGGCTAGGAGTTTTCAACAGTCTGCTCATCCTGATGAGTTATGTCTGGGCGCAACTCTTTCCCCAGAAACCGGAGGATAATTTTGAGTCCTGGGTCTCCAATCGATTCGGCAAGCGGCTCTACAAAACCTTTTTCAAGACCTACACGGAAAAAGTCTGGGGCATGCCGGCTAACACGATTGCAGCTGATTGGGCGGCGCAGCGGATTAAAGGGTTGTCACTGCTGGTGGCCGTCAAAAATGCGCTGATCAAACAACAATCGACGGAGAAGGGGGCGGTCGTCAAGACCCTGATCGACGCGTTCGATTATCCCAAACGCGGCCCCGGGATGATGTGGGAAATCGTGGGAGAGTTAGTGAAAAAGGATGGCAGTCAGGTGCATCTCGGCGCCTCGGTTGACAGGATTCGTTGGGCAGGCAATCGAATTGATGGGATGGATGTCTCGATGCAGGGTCGAAATGAATCTCTGACAGGCACGCACTATATCAGCAGCATGCCGATCAGAGAACTGATTCATAAAA
>CAZZGV010000336.1:0-1706 GCA_964654255.1 uncultured Legionella sp.
GGTACTGCGTGTTTGGAAGTAGCGGCCAGTCAATCGCCGACGAACCTCCGCAGTTGCCAAGTGAATTGCATGGGGTACGTGAAGAATCCAATAGCAGCGCTTTGAACGTTAATGCGGATATAGTTAAATATGGGGATGTTAATGACCGTCATCCCGAACAACGTGAGGGATCTCCGGGATTGGCAATGTGCCATGCTCAGGAGATCCCTCACGTTGTTCGGGATGACGTGCATCAGTCATTTAAAATTTAATTCACTATAACTTACTCACTTCTTAACGACACAATGGGCTCGAGTGCTGCTGCGCGACGCGCTGGGTAAAAACCAAAAAATACGCCGGTAAATACAGACACGGCAAAACCTGCTAAAGGTGGCATGATATGCAGCGTGAAGGGCCACTGACTAAAATACGCGACCAGTCTCGTAAACACCAAACCAATGGTTACACCGAAAACACCGCCCAGCAGTGACAACATCACTGATTCAACCAAAAATAACATTTGAATTTCACTGTTTTTAGCGCCCACGGCTTTACGAATACCAATTTCTTTTTTACGCTCACTCACCGAAACAAGCATCACGTTCATTACCCCGATCCCGCCTACCAGCAATGAAATTCCGCCAATAACGGCAAGTAGTAATGTAAAAATCCGCCCCTGACTTTCCATGCTTGCAATAATCTGTTTAGCACTACGAACAAATACACTCATACCAGGAGCCTGCTTACTAATAAGCATTTTGATTTGTTCTACCACCTCATCAATATTAATATCTGATTTTAATAGAAAAACAGCATTATTAATTTTTGCATCTTTACTAACCAGCGCCATGCCCGCAATAGGAATGATGGCGGCTTGATTCACATCTTCATTAAAAAACCCATTTTCTTTCCAAGGGGCGGCCACACCTATAATCGTATAGATGGCTTGTCCAATCCGTAATTGTTTACCTATGGGATTATCTAAGGTCACCGATTTTATTTGTTCAGCCAAACCACTGCCAATCACACAAAAATGCTCAAATGATGCAACAAATGACACGAAATGGCCTTCTGCCAAATCAATATGAATAATACGCGCCAATGATTCATCAGCGCCAATAATAGCGCCGGTTAATTTTCTGCCTTGAAAACTCAACGGTTGATAAGCAGTACTGTAAGGTGCGATGCTTAAAACAACAGGCAACATTTCTGGAAATTGGCGCCAAAAATCAATAGGAATATATTCTTGAGCACTGTTCGGCGCTTCTGTAGCTTTTTGATACACAGAGACCGCAAGCAAGTCTGTGCCTAACGCTTTAAATTGAGCCAGTGCTTTTTCTGTCGCTAACTGGCCACAACTAATCAAAGCAACTACCGCAGCAGTGCCGACTAAAATGCCCAAAACAGCCAAAAACGAGCGCAATTTTGCAGCCATTAAATTGACCAAAGCTTGCTGGCCTTGACTGACGAGCTTCACACTAGCTCCGAAACAACTTGACCATCTGCCAATGTAATACGTCTACGGCATTGGGAAGCAACCACGCCATCATGTGTCACCAAAATAATGGTGCGTCCCTCATTATGCAACTCCAAAAATAATTTCATAATATCTCTGCCAGTAGCAGAATCTAACGAGCCTGTTGGTTCATCAGCAAGCAATACCTCTGGTTCACCTACCAGCGCACGAGCAATAGCAATGCGTTGCTGTTGCCCGCCTGATAACTGTG
>CAZZGV010000337.1:0-1703 GCA_964654255.1 uncultured Legionella sp.
TAACGGATGATGTAATCGGTTTTAGTGAGCGGGGTAATTTGTATGTTATTGCAGGCGCTTTTTCTATCTTAGTCATTCTTCAGGTTTTCACTGAATATATTCGTGGCAATTTTGTCATTTATTTTACAAATAACCTTACAGAGCAGTTTTCATCGAATGTTGTTAAACATATTTTAAAATTGCCATTAGAGTTTTTTGAAAAACTGCATAAAGGTGATCTGCAATCAAAGTTTCAGGCTATTGATCATATTCAGAAAAAGATAAGTACGGATTTTGTAAACACGGTATTAGATGGCTTCATGATCTGTATCAATTTCTTTATTATGAGTGTTTATAGTCCATTATTAACAGCGCTTGTTGCATGTGCATTGCTGATTTGTTTAGGTTTTCGTTATGCCTCGTATCATCAATTAAGAAAACAAACCGAGGCTTCTATACAACAACATGCCAAGGCTATGACCATATTTTTAGAAACCTTACATGGCATTATTCCTATTAAATCGTTTTTAAAAGAACGGGCTAGATTTGGTACGTGGAGAAATTGCTATATTGATTCATTAAATGCGGATATACGCATATCTAAATTGAACGTTGTTTATCAAGTTGCTAATCAATTGTTGTTTCATGTTGAACATATAGTGGTTGTTTGTGTTGGTGCATCCCTTGTTTTAGCGAATAAATTTTCTTTAGGCATGTTGGTTGCGTTTCTTGCTTATCGCGTATTGCTTGTTAATAAAACGTCGTCGTTTATCCAAAATATGTTTGACTATAAGTTAATTTCAATCCAGCTCAATCGCTTAAGTGATATTTTATTTCAACCACCTGAGGTGGTTGAGACTGGTCTTGGGGAAGGTGAGCATATTAAAGGTGCGTTAGCCTTAGAAAACGTTTGTTTTCATTATAATGCGCATGAAAAAAATATTTTGAATAATGTGACGCTTCATATCAAGGCAGGTGAAAAAATTGTGCTTATAGGGCCTTCTGGCTGTGGTAAATCTACGTTGTTAAAAATAATGATGGGTTTACTGAATAAAACAAAAGGGGATATTTATATTGATAATATTCCTATCCATGAATTTGGATTACAAAACTATCGTGCTTTAACCGCATCCGTTATGCAAGATGACGCTTTATTATCGGGCTCTATCTTGGATAATATAGCTTTTTTTGATGAGCAAATTGATCTGGAGCGTGTTTATCAAGTTGCCAAACTGGCATCTATTCACGATACAATTGCAAATTTTCCAATGGGGTATGAAACCTTGGTTGGCGATATGGGGTCAACATTATCGGGTGGGCAAAAGCAACGTTTATTATTGGCGAGGGCATTGTATAAACAGCCTAAGATATTATTTTTGGATGAAGCGACAAGCCATTTAGATGTAGAGAATGAAAAAAATATTAATCAGGCGTTAAAGCAGCTTGATATCACACAAATTATTATTGCGCATCGAAAGGAGACCATTCGAATGGCGGATAGGGTAATTGATATGGAGATAATTAATAACTAGTTAAATGATCAGGATTTTTTCCTAATAATGAGCAAATTAGCATCAAATGTAAGTACACCGAGTAAAACGGCATTAATGATGCGAGTGCTGCTAACTTTATAGTAATTGTTTTGGGTGAATGGGTTGGTTCGATAGGGATCAGCAACGACGATTAGTTTATGATGCTCATCATATCCACATAGCACGACAAAG
>CAZZGV010000338.1:0-365 GCA_964654255.1 uncultured Legionella sp.
AAAAATACGATAATAAAGTATATGTATTGCCAAAACATTTAGATGAAAAAGTTGCTCACTTGCATTTAGCACGTATCGGTGCCAAGTTAACAACCTTGTCTGCTAAACAGGCGGAGTACATTGGTGTTAATATACAAGGCCCTTATAAGCCAGAGCATTATCGTTATTAAATTTAAGTTCGTAGGTTTTAAAAGAAAGAACGGATGCTTCTAGCATGCCTATTTTTATCGTCATAATGCCCCGCGTAAACGTTCACGCCCTTTGATTTAAAGGGCGTGAACGTTTACAATTTATCGGAATATAAATTTCTCCTACCATTATCGTTGATGCGCATGGTTAAATAAAAACGTATTGTTCTTTAATGT
>CAZZGV010000338.1:375-1683 GCA_964654255.1 uncultured Legionella sp.
AGATAATCTATCTCAAATAATGTGAGAGATTGTAAATATCAAATGATACCTATTTGAATCGCTTTGACAACAACCCTAGTGTCTTCCATTAGTTAAAAAAATAGTAGCTTAAAACCCTATACATTAGCAAATTTAAACATTTTTCTCGAATGTCTAATTCCTATATATTTTGTCGTAATTTTTTGATTATTTTTTGCGCTTTTAAGTAATTTATTATCTATAATAATTAAAAAACACTTTAATTGGTTTTATTTATGCCAAAAAAACAACGTCACTTTCATGGAAAAACACTGCTTCGGGATTTTAGAGCGGCGTTAATAGACCACAATCATCGTAATATTTGCTGGTATTTAGATAAGTGTGCTTTAGAACTTACGGAAAATGAGACTACAGTCCATGATATTTTCTTCGCACTTAATTTAATTAAGGATAACTATGGGATTGATAGGTGCCATCATTATGAAAATGTACTTTTGAATCCAGCAATTATTAACGACAACTTAGCGTTGATTGAATCTTTATGCGAAGGCGGGTGTATTCATCCTGACACCATTGGTAATGATGGCTTATCAGCTTTAGAAAGGGCCACCAACTTAGGAAATGCACAAGTGGTGGGCCTTTTGTTAAAGACACCTTACAGTTTAGAAGATGATCCATCAGAAATTGTTGCTAAATCTTATGATATAGCGTTAAGAACCAAAAATGCCGCGTGCTTGCCTTATTTAACAACAGCATTCTTGTATAAATTGATTAAAAATAATAACGTAGCAGGTATACAAGCAATATTAAAAGACTTGCCGTTTGATCCTTTTTTTAAAGATTGTGATGGAAATACACCTTTACATATTGCCATCTCTTTTGTGGCTGATGATACTTTTAGTACCATACTATCTTATTTTTATCACGCCCTCTCTACAAAAAATATAAAGAATGAAACACCAATAGAAGTGATTAACGAATTAATTACAAATCCTGATCTTAAAGAGTTATATCAATCTAACTATCGGAATCTCCTCTATTTTATTGCTGAAAAAGTGCATTATTTAGATAGTTGCATTATTCAGCAACAGCATGTCAACGATAGCATGCAAGAGCTGATGTGGTTTCTTTCTATATTTAGAAAATTATCGACGCCTCTCGCTGAAACTATAAAAGGGCAGTTGATTGTTGGCTGTCAGTCAGAACCAGTACGAAAAGAATTACACACTTCATCGAATCTTAACGTCGATTATGTTCCGGATGGTCCTGAAAAAATTTATCTACTCCAGCAACAACAAGTATTTATAGACAATTTATTAAATCTAAATA
>CAZZGV010000339.1:0-1676 GCA_964654255.1 uncultured Legionella sp.
CGGCGCCGCGCTGGCCGTCTATTCGTTAGGTGATTTTGTCGACAGGGGCGGCACGTGGAGAGACCGGTATATCCGGGCGCATGCCTTCGGGTCGGATTACAACTGGCTCAGCACGTACATGGTGATGACAATTCCCGTGCTCGGCAGCCTCATTGTCCTGAGTCGCCTGGTCTGGTGCCGGGCGGCACAAACGCTGGCGCTTGCGCTGATGGGAGGCGCACAGCTCTTTTCTTATACGCGTGGCGGATGGCTTGGTCATGCGGCTCAAGGCATTACATTGGCGACGATGGTGGGTGGCCGGCGCCTGGCCATGTGGGGAGTGGGACTCCTCGCGATGGCGGCCGCGGGGCTGCTGGTCGCCTCGCAAGCCGGATTCCAGCGCGATACGGTGGCCGCCAGCACCGTGGATACCAGGTTGACGGTGTGGGCCATCGGATTGCGGCAGGTGGCGGCGCACCCCGTAGTTGGAATTGGATACGGGAACGATTCGTTTGTGAAGAAATTCCCCCAATACTCGTCGGAGGCGCAGGCCCAGATTCCTCAAGGGACTCGCATCATTCCGGCCATGCACAATACCTTTCTCATGGTCGCCCTGGGGAGCGGTCTTCCCGCGTTACTCAGTTTCGTCTGGATCTTTGTTGCCCTCTTGCGCCGGCTCATTCCGATTCCCTGGCGGGCTGCATGGAACGAGAGGTGGTCGATGCTGGCTGCGGGTATCGGGCTGGCCGTCGTCGGCTTCGCCGTGCGCAATCTCTTCGACTATATGTTTATGGGCAGCCTGGCGCACATCTTTTGGATGCTAGCGGCGGTCGGGATTACCGTGACGGGTTCGGCCTGGCGGGGGAGCGGTTCCAGTCAGCAGCCGGGGAACCCTTAGGGTGAGGATATCTCGCAGCAGCAGGCCGCTGCCCGGGCGGCGTACAGGTTTCGGCCGATGGTGCCGCAGCGGACTTTTCCTGTTGCTTGACTCCACAGTGCAGATCGATCACAAGTGGAGACGTGGTCCTGTGTCGTCGGGGGAGGGACAGTGATGCTCTTGCTCCTGAAGCAGGGAAGACCGACCGGAGTGTCTGCTCGATGAATGCGTTGATCACCGGAATCACGGGCCAGGATGGTTCGTACCTGACCGAATTTTTGCTGGCCAAGGGATACCATGTGTATGGGATCATTCGCCGCTCCAGTTCCTTCAACACGGCGCGGATCGACGGCATTTATCAGGATCCGCATACATCGGGAGCCAAGTTGCATCTGGTCTATGGAGATCTCAACGATGCGAGCTCATTGAATAAAATCATTCGAACCGTCCAACCCGACGAAATCTACAATCTCGGGGCGCAGAGTCATGTCAGAGTCAGTTTCGATATTCCCGAATACACCGCGGAGGTGACGGCTCTGGGCACGGTGAGATTGCTGGAGGCGATTCGGGAGTCGGGGCTGCGTCCCAAGTTTTATCAGGCGTCATCAAGTGAAATGTACGGCAAGGTCCAGGAAGTCCCTCAGCGGGAAACGACGCCGTTTTATCCCCGGAGTCCCTACGGCGCGGCGAAGGTCTATGCGCATTGGATCACGGTCAATTACCGTGAGGCCTACGGGTTGTTTGCCTGCAACGGCATCCTGTTCAACCACGAATCGCCGCGTCGGGGAGAAACCTTCGTGACCAGGAAGATCACCAAGGC
>CAZZGV010000340.1:0-1675 GCA_964654255.1 uncultured Legionella sp.
CAGCAATAGTACTTATCAAAACAATAGCGATGATGATGGACAGTTTTTTCATAACCGGATCACCTCGTCTTCACTTAAACGAACACGTAAAATATCTGAGTGAATAGGTGCCTCTACAGAGGCTCTAGCCATGAACACTGGATCTTTAAAATAAAGCGGCTGTTTACCATAAATTGCAGGAAAGCCCGCTGCATAAACAACCATGTCGCCTGCTTCAACAATTAAACCATTTGAATCCTTTTTAGGCCCAGGCATACGCAGACACTCATCAACGGTTAAAAGGGGTCTCGAAATTTCCTGAATGGTTTTTGATATTTGATTTAAGAACGTAGAAAAACGTTTACCGCTGGTGGTGATGTGTTCTTTAACAATCGTCGTTTGACCTGTCAGCTTGGAAAGATGTTCTGCCGTTTCAACTCGGTTGGGTGGATAAGCATTTTGGATATGGCAATTAGAAGTAATGGTCTCATCAGGGCCATAGCCACGTTCACGGCTTTTAAGCTGATTAATGTCCTGACAAATTAAGTAAAACTTTAAACCATAACCAGCAACAAAAGCTAATGACTCTTGTAGAATATCGAGTTTTCCAAGGCTTGGAAATTCATCAATCATGCAAAGCAGTCGATGTTTATACGTTTTTTTAGCACTCACATAAGATAATCCTTTGTCATCGGATACACGCTCAAATTCCATTTTGTCTGCCAATAGTCTCACTATCATATTAATCATTACTCTAACCAGAGGTTGAAGCCTGGCCTTGTCATTAGGTTGAGTAACAATATAGAGACTCACAGGATTTTCATGGTTCATCAAATCTCGAATACAAAAATCGGAAGACGAGACGTTATGTGCTACCACCGGATCTCGGTATAACGCCAAATAAGATTTTAAAGTAGATAATACAGAACCTGCTTCTTCTTCGGGGCGGTCTATCATGTCACGCGCAGAGGCTGAAATAACAGGATGGGTTTTTCCTTCAATATGCGGGTATTGCGTCATTTCAATGAGCAGGTCGGCAATATTAATATTGGGATCAACCAGCATACGGTCAATATTGGGAAATGTAGCTGGTTCTCCTTGGTTGTTCAGTTTATAAATCGCATGCAGAATAAAACCAACCAAAAGGGCTTGAGAGGTCTTCTGCCAATGCGTTTCCAATCCTTTACCATCGGGATCAACTACAAGTGTTGCCAAGTTTTGCACGTCACCGACCTCTGATTCTGTACCTACTCTGATTTCATTTAGTGGGTTCCAGCGTGCACTTCCTTTTAACGTTGCCGGCTCAAATCGAATGACTTTGTTGTTAGCATGTTTCTGACGCCATCCAGCGGTCATTGCCCATAGTTCACCTTTTAAATCGGTAATGACGCAAGATTGTTTCCAGGATAGAAGGGAAGGGATCACTAGACCAACTCCTTTCCCTGAGCGTGTTGGTGCATAGGTTAATACATGCTCAGGCCCATTGTGACGCAAATAATGAATCTCACCTTTATCATCTTCAAATGCCCCAACATAAACTCCTTCATCATGTCCAATGAGGCTTGCACTGTTTAAATCCTCCCAATTAGCCCATCTGGCTGAACCATGGAGGTAATCACTGACATTGCTCTTTTTAAGATATTTGGAAGCCAACACGATCATCATCAAAAAGAGACAACCAATCATGACAATCAGA
>CAZZGV010000341.1:0-1670 GCA_964654255.1 uncultured Legionella sp.
CATTTTGACCAACAGAGTATAAGGTTTTAGACATGTTCAGCTCTAAAATAACAATAATGACCCATTATTTTACAACATGAGGTAAAGTAAAGCAAAAAAATATCGCTAGAATAACGAGATGAATAAATTAAATAACCTGAGCTCGATATAATATATAATCCTTTGATTTGTTGGGAAATTGACCGATTTTAGCTAAGTTTTGACCCTAAAAATTTTCTGACGATTTGAAGGGAGTCAAAATGCTAGCACCGGTAACAGAGACATTCTGCGATGTTGATGATTTTTTGGGTCTTCCGCAGAATCAATGGAGTTAGATTCGCTTGATTAGGCATTTCTTAATTTTTAATGTTTATTTTGAATAAATTGGTAAGCCATGTTTGGTAGTCTTTGTCTGATAATTTTAAATTGGTAGTTGCATAGTGAAAGACATGAATACCAACATGAGGAACGACGACAGCTCTTGCGAGCTCCAGTTGGTTTTTTTGGCCAGGACAATCGGAGACCTGGAAGGTCCAGAGGATTGAGTTTAAATCATTTTTGTTTGATGCAATTGTAAAATCAGCCTTAGGGCAATTTTTTTTAAGGAGTTGCTTCATTGTTTGTGCAAATTTAAGCGCATTATAATCCCCATGAAAAAATTGCATGGTGACTAACTCAGACCAATTTTCAACAGTTTCTTGTTTTAGTGTGTACTCTTCAAAGCGATTCCCGTCGCGATTTTCAGACCAGCTAAGTTTCCATGCTCTATTGTCGAAAACAGGCTCAGGCCATTTCGTTTTTGCATGCGCTGTGACTGGGTTAGTGATGAGTGCTACGCAGCAAAGCATTAAAGCAGTAAATACAAATTTTTTAAATAAATATTTCAAGGCCGTAATCCTTATATTATCTTGGCAAGAGGGCTAATGTAGACATGCGATTTATTGTGTATGTAAATGATGATATCACAGATTTAAGCCTAAGTGGATTGTTCTAAACCATCTTAATATGGAGATTATTGGCTCGTCCTTAAATCCCAGCGCATTTTATTCATCCGCACATCATGCTAATTTATACTCTTAGTTTTCAAAGTAAATTGCTAATTTAAAGTGTCTTGGTTTTATGATTTGCTTTACCATGAGGCTAACGCCTAAAAAATTTACCAATGCTTATGAAAAAAAAACCAATTCAAGAACATTATGCATTGAGCTATTGTGTGAGTATAGGACTGCTGTTCTTCTGTTGGCCATTATATGCTTCTTTTATTGAACAAACACTTGGAACAGCTGTGGTTATGGATGCAACAGCTGTTTATTTTAATCCGGGAGCATTAGCTGCGGTATCTAAAACGCAACTTATTACTCAAGGCACATTAGCAAAATCACAGTTTCAGTTTACAGGCCGCGCACAGCAATTATCTTTAGGTATTAGCGAGTCTGGGGTTGCTACTACAACAACAGATTTTTACTTACCATCCTTGTATCTCAGTATTCCCATCAATGATAAGTTTATTGGTGGTTTTGCTGTTGTTGCTAATGATTTTAATAGCGAGCTGGAAAGACATTCTGTTCTTCGCTACGCTCAGGCACGTAATCATATTAATGATATAGATTTAGTTCCAGCAGTTGGCATTAAAATTAATGAATTTCTTTCTATAGGAGGCAATCTTAATCTCTCCCATGCCCACTTTATCC
>CAZZGV010000342.1:0-1665 GCA_964654255.1 uncultured Legionella sp.
GCCCTTTGCGCGGGATACGCCATCGGCTTGATCGAACAGGGAAGCAGGCCTCAGCGCCGGGGAGTGTATCCCTATTATCCTCCGGGCGTGCGCGGGTCCCGGGTCATGCCGCCACCGGCTCAACGAAAGACTCAGGCCGGCGAAGCAGACGGCGTATATGATTACTACCCTCATGAATCACAATCGGCTCAACGCGGGACGAAAAGTGCTGGATCAAGTCTCTGGAGTTCACTGTCCCGGGAGTTTGGCCAGGACACCGAAGAAGCCAAAGACGTGATACTGCAAGTCGGGCGATCTCTGCTGTTGGAATTAGCCCGCAGGGCGATGCCCGAAGTTGCCCGCACGCTGGGGGTCAATCTCTCAGCCCTCATGACCAAAGACGGGCGTTCTTCGCAACCGGAGGCTACATCGCAGAAGGCTGCGCATGCAGAGCCTCGCCGGACCGAGGATGCCCGGCAAGCGGCTCGCGAGATGTAATCTCAACTCCAGGTGCCGGAAGAGCGGAGCGCATCTGCTCTTCCCTGGTCTGTTTGCGGAGGAGCAAGTCAGGTCCACTCCGTCCCTGCTGCACAGCGGCTGCCGTTTCCACAAAAAATGGAGAGAGATCCGTGCCTGCTTCGCTCACCAGTTCTTCGCCCTGCCAGAATCCCTGGAAGTTGGGAGGCCTGGGGTGGAAGGCATTGAGCCGCCGTTTGTGGAGAGAAAGCCTGCATGATGAAATTCTGGGTCGGGCCGCACAGTTGGCGTACTACTTCCTTTTGGCTCTCTTTCCAGCGCTCCTGTTTCTCACCGCCTTTATGGGTCTGTTCCCGCTCAAACAGACCATGCCGGAATTGATGCAATACCTCAGAACCGTCCTCCCGTCGGATGCCTTGTCTCTCCTGGAGAAATTCCTGGACAATGTCGTGAAGGGCAGCGGTGGCGATATCCTTTCCCTTGGACTGCTGGGAGCTCTGTGGGCTTCATCCAGCGGTGTGACCGCGATCATGGAAGCGCTCAATGTAGTCTACGGAGCCAAAGAAACCAGACCCTATTGGAAAGTGCGACTGGTGGCCACCCTGCTGACGATCGGCCTGGCCGGATTCATCATCGTTTCCGTTACGCTGATTCTCTATGGAGCCCGCATCGGCGAATGGATCGCCGACATCGTCGGACTGGGATGGTTGTTTCTCATCACCTGGAACATCGCGCAATGGCCGGTCGCCGTCATTCTGATGCTCCTGGCCCTCGCGATCATTTACTACGTCTGTCCGGACGTGGAACATGACTGGAGATGGGTCACCCCCGGATCTGTGTCCGCAGCGTCCCTATGGCTCGCAGTCTCCCTGGCGTTCAAGGCTTACGTGGACCATTTTGGAAACTATAATGCAGCCTATGGCTCCATCGCAGGAGTGATCGTCCTGATGTTATGGCTCTACCTGACCGGAGTCGTAATCCTGCTCGGCGGAGAAATCAATGCGCAGATTCAACATGCAGCCGCATCGCTCCGAATCCGGCAGGAAGTGGATACACCACCGGCGACCGAAACGAACTGAATGAGCGGACCACACACAAGGAATGACAAGTGCAATGACGACGAGCGCACCTAATCCGCCGATGAAACACGACCCTCCATTGCCGCCGCGTCAGAGAGTTCTTCCTCCGCCTGAGGATCGGCATTTGTGG
>CAZZGV010000343.1:0-1653 GCA_964654255.1 uncultured Legionella sp.
GCGTTGTCAAATGCGAAATGGAGATAGTCGACCTTCTGCTTCAAGAAGACCCCAGGCTATTATTGTACAAAGAAAACGTTACGGATTATTCAGGGAGAGAATGGCGCCTCATCACAGCAGCCCAATATGTCAATTGGGCATTCGACACAGAGATGTTTGATACGTTGATGAAACACATACCTCTTGACAAAGAAGGCGATAAAATAAGAGCGCAAGTTAAACTTCAGACTGACGAGGCAGACAAGCTTGGGGTCAACTACAGACTCAATGGAAAGGATTTCAACGAAATCCACTATAATCATAAAGAGCTCAAAGATGCCTATACGGAATACCTTAAGCAATTTGACGCAGCGCCCATTAATTGGAATGAGGTTGATAGGTGCTGGCTTTTAATTGGGACGGCACAGGCTAAAGTCCCTGTTTACGTAGCGCATCGTTATTGTAATCCCGACGAATCGTTCGACCCCACTCCAAAATTTGATAAACCGTTACGGGTTCGGTCGCTGGCTTTTCATAATTATTCTTCTGGCGCTGATGAGCTTTGGTACCCACTTCGGGCTGCGGCTGGCAGCGTCTTTGGCCGGGATTTTTCAATATTGCGCGCAGGGGGGTGTCGCGCGTGGTTGCGGCGTCGGGTGCTGCGGGCGGAGCGCAGCGTAGATTCTGCGGCTGTATCCGCCTTGTTTGAAGTGAAAACGCAGGAATTAGCGTTGCTTAAAGAGCACGAGCTCAAGCCCAGGCCGGATCGTTGCTTGACGGCGAGTGGTGGGGTTTAATTCGTGGATGCTTGAGCAGACTGAGAGCATATGCCGTAACGCTTGCATCCCTGCATACCTTGATAAACCAACCTAACACCTCTTCACACTGCCAACTTTCAGACGTTTTCACCCACCAAGTGAGCCAACGAAACAGGTAGCTTCTAATTCGTTGGGGAGAAACCCCAGATATAATCATTTGCTTTACCTGTTCGCGTGCTTTACGCAACGTTCTTGCATGTGGAACGATGCGTACAAGCCCAGACGATGTATCGCCAGTTGCAATATTGTCCCCCCCCCACCATTGAGGATAAATATTGCGCAAAATCTACTGGCTTTTCATCAGCCTGTGTCACTTTGATGTTATTTGAGGGTTGCGTCCCCAAATAGTTAATACCTAAAAAATGAAACCCTTTTTCTAAAGTACCCATACGCGTTTTTTTGCTTGATAAGCTTAAGCGTCGCTTTTTCAACACCGCCATCATGCGCTGCTTGCATCGATTAAATTGACTTTTTGTTTGACATAAAATCAAGATATCATCTTGATACCTAAAATAAGCCACCTCCATCGCATTAAATGCGTCATCCAGGGGTTTTAAATAAAGACCACTGAAAAACTGCGAAAGCGGACCACGTAATGCAATTCCATGATCAGCGTTTTTATAACCTCGAGGTGTTTCAATAGGGTTTGTGATGATACGTTCAAGCATTGCTTGGACCTTTACATCATCATAATGTTGGTTGATATCTTGTATTAGCTGATGATGTGAGATGGACTTATAAAAAGATTTGATATCAGCTCGGATGATGTATTTAGGTTTATTCTCTTGAAGTATTTGTTTGTCAGCCTCACCAATTTATCTGAGGCATTAACCCACGATTTTTATCAAATTAATTG
>CAZZGV010000344.1:0-1650 GCA_964654255.1 uncultured Legionella sp.
AAAGAGGTTACTTTATTCATTGGCGATTTTAGCTATAAAAAACCAGAAGTGATTTTAAGTGAGTTAAAGAAGGGACAAATGACCCACATGCATCATGGAAATGGCATGTCTTCTATGCCTATGAGCCAACCCGAAGCCGATTTAAATGATGTCAATTATGATGCATTCCTAACCAACTATAAAACGTTAAAGAATCCAGAAGTTGTTTCTGTTCATCAAGGAGATACTGTTCGATTAAGGTTTATCGCAGGCTCTGCAATGTCTAATTTTTTTATCAATACAGGCATTTTAAAAGGTAAGGCGATTGCTATTGATGGGCAAGCGATTAAACCAGTAGAATCCAATCAATTTCAACTGGCCGTGGGACAGCGGATTGATGTTTTGGTGACCATTCCCCAAGGTGAAAACGCATATCCTATTCTTGCACAAGGAGAAGGGACTGCGATGCACACCGGTTTAATACTTACGACACCTAAAGCGCCTATCCCTAAACTAAATGAAAAAACGTCAAACAAAGTTGGCGCTTTAAACTATGATCAGGAATTTAAATTTAAGGCCTTACAGCCAATGTCAGCTAAAACTCCTGGACAAACGCTTACAGTCAATTTAGAAGGCGATATGATGTCCTATGTGTGGACAATTAACAACCAAAAGTGGCCTGAAATAAAACCATTAACGGTTCAGAAAAACAAACGGGTTGAACTTGTCTTCAATAATAAAACGATGATGGCTCATCCCATGCATTTGCATGGTCATGTCTTTGAAGTGACTGAGATTGATGGGAAAAAGATAAGTGATGGTCTGTTGCACGACACGGTTTTGGTGTTGCCGAAATCAACTGTTAAGGTTCAATTTGATTCCGATAATCCGGGCAACTGGATGATGCATTGTCATATGCTTTATCATCAAGAGACTGGGATGATGACTCTGATGACTTATCAGGATATTAAATTACCAGACTTAACAAGCCATCATTGACGTTAAACACCATCTTTAAGGATTAAGCTGCTTTTAGAGAGTATTTTAGTCGCTCATAACTAAGAATAGTACTTACCTAGATGCGTCATTATGAGGATATGGGTAGTTTTGGCAACAACTGAACTGATCAGCTGTTGCCATTTGAAATGAGTTTATGCAATATGAACCACATTGGTCTTTTGCGATAATAGCATACGGCTATTTAACTTAGCATATCTATCAATTTTTGATTTTAATTGTCGTTTCACTCCCTCGAGCCCTAACTTACTGTTGTTAGCCAGATCATTAAAATCGCTAAATTGTCGGGGGTTTGATAACTGCTCTCCCGGAGCAAAGGTCGGTAGAATGATGAAGCCATTAACTGAATCAGCTGCCTCTTTTCCTTTTTCTTTCCCAGGGTTAATACCCTTTGTTAACTCAAGGTGTTTGTCATCATCTGCAGCCACAATAATTGGAGTATTGGGATATTTATCATGTAGCGCTTTAGCGACTGGTTTGAGATTACCGGAGTCAAAGGCAGAGACCACAGCAGGTAGTCCAGTTGCATCTTTTATAGCTGCAGCTGTAGCATAACCTTCAGCAATAACAATGACAGGTGTTCCTGAAAGTTTTTCCAGACCACCCAATACATGAAAACAACCTTCCTTTCTTGAATCTTTTGCAAACCGTTTG
>CAZZGV010000345.1:0-1649 GCA_964654255.1 uncultured Legionella sp.
CGGCAGGCCGGTTTGACCATTCACGTGCGGCATCGCTGGTGCGGATGGGACGAAACCAAAGCCCTGCGCTTCGAGACGCCACAAGGCACGACATCCGTGCGGGCAGAGGCCGTCATTCTCGCGCTGGGTGGAGGTAGTTGGCCCAAGCTCGGCTCGGATGGCGCCTGGGTGTCGATCCTTGGATCGCGTTCGATCTCTATCGCCCCGTTGCGACCGGCGAACTGCGGGTTCGATGTGGGGTGGACCGACCATTTCCGAAGTAAATTCGCGGGGCATCCGGTGAAAACGGTGGGTGTGGTAGCGAAATCACCGACCGGCGCAGTGATGCGGCGGATGGGAGAATTCGTGATCACTGAGACCGGCCTCGAAGGCGGCGTGATTTATGCGGTCGCCCCGTTCCTGCGCGATGAAATCGAGGCGACCGGCCGTGGCACGCTCCGGTTGGATCTGGCACCGGACCGGGAATTGCCGCGCCTCATCAAGGATCTCTCTCTGCCGCGTGGAAAAAAAACGATGGCCACGCATCTGCAGCGGCGCGCGCATATCGACGGCGTCAAGGGCGGGCTGCTTCGGGAGATCGTCTCCAAGGAAGATTTTTCGGACCCGACTCGCCTGGCGGCCGCGATCAAAGGTTTGCCCCTCACAGTGACGGCGCCGCGTCCCCTGGCGGAAGCAATCAGCACGGCCGGCGGGGTCACCTGTGAGGCGCTCGACAAGCGGCTGATGCTGAAAGCGCTGCCGGGCGTGTTTTGCGCGGGAGAAATGGTGGATTGGGAAGCGCCGACGGGTGGATATCTGCTCACGGCCTGTTTCGCGAGCGGGCGCACGGCCGGTGCCGGTGCGGTCGCCTGGCTCAAGGAGCGCGCGGGACGTGCCAAGGCATAACAGCAATCATGTCGTGGGCCTCGTAGTCCCGGGCATCGGCAATTCAGGACCGAATCATTGGCAAACCTTGTGGGAGCATCGGTATCCCGGCTGGCAGCGCGTGCAGCAGCGTGACTGGGATCGTCCGCTCTGTGAAGAATGGCTGCGCGGGCTCGATGCCGCCATGGCTCGTCTTACCGTTCCGCCCGTCCTGATCGCGCATAGCATGGGTTGTCTGTTGGTCGCGCACTGGGCGAAACGGTCCTCGAGTCCTGTTCGTGCAGCCTTTCTGGTCGCCGTGCCGGATCCGGCCAGCCCCGTGTTTCCGCCTGCGGCACAAGGCTTTCAACCGGTTCCTGCCGGCAAACTGTCGTTTCCCAGTCTGGTGGTGGCCAGCAGCGACGACCCATTCGGTTCCGTCGCCTATGCGCGGCGTTGTGCGGACGATTGGGGCAGCACTTTTGCGGAGGTTGGTGCCGTCGGCCACATTAATGCCGACAGCAATATTGATGAATGGCCGTTGGGACTCGAGCTGTTGGAAAGGCTGCTGAAGTCATCATGACCCGCTACCGCCCTACGTCGATTGAGAGAAGCAGGCATAAATAGCTGGCGGCGCATGGTCCGGACCAGTGACTGCTCAGGTTCGATTTTTCGATCCATGGAACCCCCAGCCATATCCACCCATGTCTTGAGCGAGGCGCTGCCCTGCGTCGCTAGATCGGGATACATTGGTATTCGGTCGCGGCGAGTGTTCCTGCCTGCAGGTCCCAGTCGACGAGGAACAT
>CAZZGV010000346.1:0-1635 GCA_964654255.1 uncultured Legionella sp.
CCCCTCGCCGGTCGCCAGCAAGGCTTTGAAATGAGAGGGCACGATTTTCAATATGTCGATAGGATGCTCCGCCAGGTAGGAGCCGAACAGTCGGCCATCTGTCGCGGTATCGTACCCGATGACATGCAGACAACCGCCGGAGGTCAGGGAGGGAAAGATCGCGGTGTGCCCCAGATCGGCACTTAAGGTGGAGACGGTCGCAAATTGCAACGGTTCCTGCAGGTCCAACTGTCTCGATATGGCCATGGTGTAGTTAGCGAGATTACGATGAGACACCGCGACTCCCTTGGGTTGACCTGTCGAGCCTGAGGTGTAGATCACGTAGGCCAGTTCATCCGGCGACAACGCCAGGTCGAGATTTCCATCCGGCTCGTCGGCAAAGGCGTCGCCGAGGTCCAGGGTTACTCCGTCGAAGGCCGGCCGGATCTGTTCCGGTGTGTCTTGCGTCAGGAGGATTCGGGCGCCGCTTTGGGCCATCTGCGGCGCAAGCCGCACGCCCGCTTGCGCCGGATCGACCGGCACGTAAGCCGCCCCGGCCTTCAGCACGCCCAACATGGCCACGATCATCTCGGCCGAGCGGTCGAGACAGAGGCCCACCCGATCGCCCCTCTGCACGCCTCGCCGCCTGAGCCCATGCGCCACGCGATTCGCCTGCCGGTTGAGGTCGTCATAAGACAACCGTTGACCGCCCGCGACGACGGCGGGTGATGACGGCCGGCGCGCCGCTTGCGCCTCGATCAACCGATGCATCGGACGCGCATGGTCCAGCGGTCGGGCTCTGGGGTTCAATTCCCGCGTCAGCCTGATCCGCTCCCCGGTTCCCAGGATATCCAGATCGTCGATCGCCACCGACGGGCGCTCAGATACGGTGCGCAAGAGTTCCCCGTAATGAGCGGCCAAGGCATGTACCATGACGGACGGAATGCGTTCACCGTTTACATGCCAGGTGATGGCGAGTCCGGTGTCATCCTCTAGGCAGGCCAGTCTGAGCTTGAATGGCTCGGCGCAAAATTCGCTCTCGGCGAGAGTGACGATGCCGACTGCCGTCCGGTCAGGTTTCGTTCGACGCCCATACTCGAATCCGATCGCCTCTCTCACCGCCTGCGCTTCATCGTCACCCTCCTCCGTCGGGTAATAGAGTTGCCAATCCTCCGCCTGCCCCTGCTCCCGCGCAACCAGGGCCACCAGATCCTGAAGCGCCATGTTGCCTTCGACCCGGAGGTGAAGCGGCAGCCAGCGCTCGAACAGTCCCACGCCATCGTACAGCTCCTCATAGGGGCGCCCGTCGGTTCGCCACCAGCAGACCAGTTCGCGACGGCCCGTAACCCGATACAGCAGCGCAGACCAGCAGGCACACAACAACAACGGCAGGGACACCTGCACGCGCGCGGCCAGGTCGTTCAATCGCTCGACATCGGTTGATGAAATCAGGTGTCGGACCTGGTACCGGGCTCCATCCCGTCCTTCAGGCAGACTCGTGCGTTCGAACGGTATGGGAACGGCCTGGTCCCGGGACGGTCTTCGTCGAGCCCACCAGCCCCGCCCCTGTGTCGCCTCCTCTCCCTCCAGCAAATCGTGGTGCCACTCGGAAAATTGTCCATACTGAACCGGCGACGTCTCCTTCCAGTCGGCACC
>CAZZGV010000347.1:0-1627 GCA_964654255.1 uncultured Legionella sp.
GGACGGGGTCTCATGATAGGCGTCGAGATCGTGGATCGAGACGCGCCGGTCGATCCGCCCGGCTGCCGCCCCTCGGCGCCGCGACTTGCGTCCAGGATTCAGCACGAAGCCCTGCGGCGCGGACTGATCCTCGAACTCGGCGGACGCCACAACAGTGTCGTTCGCTTCCTCCCGCCCCTGATCGTCACGGCGGAACAGATCGATTCGATCGCGACCATTTTTTCGGAAGCGGTCACCGCAGCGGAGCAGCAGGGCGTCGAATGATCATCTGGAGACGTATCCTGGCAGTCGCGGGGGTCGTGCTGGGATTCGGGGTGGCCTCCGTTCTGCTGGCAGGTTCCGCATCTCTGCCGACGAGAGACGGGGTCCTGAAGCTGGCCGGTTTGCAGGCGCCGGTAGCCGTCGCCTTCGATGAATACGGAATTCCGGTCGTGACTGCCGAGGATCGGCTCGATGCCATGCGGGCACTGGGGTATGTGACGGCTCAAGACCGGCTCTTTCAAATGGACCTGCTCAGGAGAAACAGCGCGGGGCAACTGGCCGAAGTGTTGGGAGAGCCCGCGTTGCAGATGGATTTCAAGCAACGAAACCTGGGCCTGTCGCCGGTTGCACAGGCCGTGTTTCGACGGTTGCCGGACGAGCAGCGAGCGGTCCTGGAAGCCTATGCCGAAGGCGTGAATGCATTTCTCGAGCAGATGACGGTTCCCCCGATTGAATTTCTGCTATTGGGGTATCGTCCGGCTCGATGGACCCCGACGGACAGTCTCCTGGTGGTATTGGCCATGTTTCAAATGCTGAACGGGTATGAAGAGGACGAACGGATGCGCACGGTGATGAAGGCCTCGCTTCCCGAAGACGTCACGGCCTTCCTTCTGCCGCCGCTGGATTCCTACACCGCACGGCTGTTCACGGGCAATCTGACACATCGTTCGCCTGGCTCCGTGCCGGTGGAGGCTCTGGCGTCATTGCGCCAGGCGGTGGGACAGAGCCGGTCCCTTCAAACGTCAGTCGTGCCTGGCCGCAAGCGGGAGCTGGGCTCGAATGCCTGGGCGGTGGGCGGCGCAAAAACCGAAGACGGCCGCGCCATTCTTGCCAACGACATGCACCTGGATGTCGGGGTGCCGAACATCTGGTATCGCGTTCAGTTGAGATACGGGCGGGTCGAGGTGAACGGCGTGATCGTGCCGGGTATTCCCGTGGTGATCGCCGGGTCCAACGGACTGGTTTCCTGGGGCATGACCAATGTCGAAGGCGATTTTCTCGACCTCGTGCGACTCGATCTGAATCCCGGAAATGCGAATGAATATGCGACCCCGGACGGCTGGCGCCCGTTCACGATCCGAACGGAAACCATTGCCGTCAAGGGCGATCGAGACCGGACGCTGGACATCAAGGAGACGGTCTGGGGACCAGTCGCCGAGAAGCCGTTGATGGGACATCCCGTCGCGCTGCGATGGATCGCACTCGATCCTGACGCGGTGGACCTCGGCCTGTTACGGATGGACCAGGCTCGTACCGTGCGGGAGGCCATGGCGGTTGCCAATCGCGCCGGCGGACCCCCCAGCAATGTGGTGCTGGCGGACGCCGACGGTCACATCGCCTGGACGTACATGGGAAGAATTCCGGT
>CAZZGV010000348.1:0-1591 GCA_964654255.1 uncultured Legionella sp.
TCAAAGCATTAAAAATCTGCGCTCTTTGCCCAACAGTAAGTTGTTCTAATGAAAGACTAAATAAATCTTTAAACAAAAAACCATTGTTGATTAACCTACCAAATTGACCTTTCAAAGCATTAAAAATCTGCGCTCTTTGCCCAACAGTAAGTTGTTCTAATGAAAGCTCAAATAAGCAGCGTAATTGTTTGCCATTTATTAACGCACCTAACTTACTATCTAATGCATTCAAAACCTGCGTTCTTTGCTCAGCATCAAGTCTGCTTGGTGAGCGGCTAAACAAATAGTTTAACATATCGCCATCTTTTATTAATATAATGAACGCTCCTTCCAGATAGTTCAAAATATGCGTTCTTTGCTCGGAATTAATATCTGCTAATACATAGTCAAATAAATAACATAGTTGGTTGCTACTTGTTAGCGAACTTTCTAAGGCAACCAAAATCGGCCTCCTTTGGCTAGCATTCAGTTCTTTTGACAAAACACCAAAAAACGCCTTAAGAGGAAACATGTATTGAAAGACAGAAATATCTTTTATCAAACCGCCTAAGCGGCCGTCTAAAGCCAAAGCCTCTAAAATATATGCTCGCTCAAGGGAATCTAATTGGTCATAAGTGAGGTCAAATAAAGCTTTAAGCCCAACGCTATCTTTTATTAACCGACTCAACCGAAACCTTACAGCATCAAACAGCCGCGATCGCTGAAACCGATCTAATTGTCCTAGAGTAAGGCTAAATAGTGCCTTGAACTCACTGCTTCTTGTTATTAATGTGCCTAACCGCCCTTCTACGGCATTAAATATCCGCGCTCTTTGAACACTATTGAGTTTATTTAATGAGAGTCCTAATATGCTCCTTAACTCGCGATCGTCATTTATTAACACACCCAAATGAGCATTTAACGCATTCAAAATAAACTCTCTTTGTTCCATACTCAATAAATCTAATGATAGATCAAATAAAGCACCAAGCTGATAACCATTTTTTATTAACTCGCCTAGATGAACCTTTAACAATTCCCAAATGCACCCTCTTTGCTTAACGTCAAATTTTTCTAAGGAAAAACTAAACAATTTTTTAAGATCATGACCATCTTTAAATATATGAACATCTGTTATTAACGCCCCCAAGCAACCTTTTGATGCTAAAATCTCAAAAATCATGGCTCTTTGTTCATGATTTAATTGTTCTAGTGAAAGGCTACACAATGCCAACAACTCGTTGTCTCCTTGAGTTAACTCGCCTAACCGTCCCTTTACAGCAACCAAAACATGATCTCTTTGCGCACGATCAAATTGCTCTATAGAAAGACTAAATAAGCCTACAAGCTCATAACCCGTTTTTATTAATTGCCCAAACTCTAACGCATTTATAATCGTTGCCCTGTATTCACGATCAAACTGTTCTAGTGATAGACTAAATAAGCCTTTAAGCTGATCACCATCTTTTATTAACCCGCTTAAACTCCCCCCTAACGCATTTATAATCATTGCCCTGTGTTCACGATCAAGCTGTTCTAGTGATAGACTAAATAAGTCTTTAAGCTGATCACCATCTTTTATTAACCCGCTTAAACTCCCCCCTAACGCATT
>CAZZGV010000349.1:0-1585 GCA_964654255.1 uncultured Legionella sp.
TTTCGTTCGTCTTAGTGCAGGTCGCCAAAACGGCAGGCCATGTGGGCGAGGAAGTTTATAATGCCACCCTGGCCGCTTCGCTGCTGAGCATCCTGGTCAACGCCCCCCTCGTGCGGTTCGCGCCGGGCTGGATCGCCGCATTGCATTTTCGAATCGGGCGCGCCTCGTTGCCGGCTCAAGGCGGAGCCCATGACGAACAGGCGGGGCATGTGGTCTTGTGCGGATTCGGGCGCATGGGCAGCACGGTGGGTCTCGCGCTGGATCATTTTAAGATTCCGTATACCGTGATTGAGCGCGACCCGGACATCGTTCGACATTTGCGTCGCCGCGGAATTTCTTGTGTGTACGGGGACGCTTCGCACGTCGAGCTGCTGAAAGCGGCCGGTGCCGACCGTGCGGCATTGGTGATCGTGGCCCTGCCCGTGATTCACGAAGCGTCGCTGACCCTTCGACGACTCAGGGTGTTGAACGAAAAAATCCCCCTGCTCGCCCGGGCGCATGGGTTCAGGGAGGCGGACGAGCTGAAGGAGGTGGGAGCGACGGAGGTCATTCTGCCCGAGGTCGAGGGGGCCCATACGTTGATCCGGCATGCGTTCCAGGCCTTAGAGGTCTCGAAGCCCAGCATCCTGGCTTATTTGAAATCTTGCCAGGACTTTCGTCTGGAGAGCACCGGTTCCGACACGCGGGGTGAGTAGGCTGACTGCGGTTTTCGTTTGCCGTGGTTGCTCCAGGCCTGCGTGAGAATTTCATCCGCTACTTGGGGCCAGTGACGCCCCGACAAGGGATATCCCCAGTCACTCCCCATGCAGTCTCGCGGTACGGTGTGACAGATCTCTATGGAAAGGAGACCTCCATGCCGAACATCCTGCTTGTCATTCTCATTCTTTTGCTGCTTGGTGCCTTGCCCATGTGGCCGTATAGCAGCGGCTGGGGTTATTACCCTTCCGGCGGGCTGGGACTTCTTTTGTTGATCGTCCTCGTGCTTGCACTCGGCGGAAGGCGGGGAGCTCTCAAGGGGTAGAGAGGAATAGGCAGGGCGTGATGTGCCGTTAGACGCCCCGCACCGCTCTGATCGGGCGCGCATGCGATTCTTCATCGGTCCCCAGAGCCTCGTGGCAGATCCGGGACTCGGTCGATGATTTGACTTGTTCCATAATGCCCTGTGAGACCAGCAATTGCTTGAGCTGATCCGGGGTGGGCAGGCTGTCCAGCACGACGGCGGCGCAGACGGCCAGGGTCCGCTCGACCTGATTATTCAGGATGATTTTGAATTTGGTGTCGGCCAACGGATCTCTTCGCGGGATCACCGCTTCTACGATATAGGGGGCAGGATATCCCGCCGCGAGAAAGTCCCGGATGATTTGAACTTTCCTTTGGGCATAATCGTCGGTCATCGTGGCTCGTCCTTCCGTTCGTCGCCAGAGCTGCCTTCGTCGGCGCTCGGTAATTCAACCCGTGCCGGAATCCTACGCCAACCGGTTGGAAGGCGGCAAGAGGTAGAGCAGCCTGAGTGCCGTTCCGAGCTATCTTCCGCCGGTTATACCCGGTCGCCGACCGGATCCCATTCATGATCGCGTTCCACCGC
>CAZZGV010000350.1:0-1579 GCA_964654255.1 uncultured Legionella sp.
GTTTCTGCTCCATCGGCTCAATCGGCCCTGCAACGCGCTGGCGGTATTGATAGCCTGTTCTGGCGTTCCAGTTGTTCTGTCCGCGTGTTTCAATCCTTGCCATCACGCTTCTCCCTTTCTACTATCATGGCGTCGGCTAATTGGTACGCGGCCTCCGCAACATATTGCAGGACTTCCATGCGCTCTCCTCGGCCTTCAATTTTGTTGAAAATCGGCGTTAAAGCCGCTGCTGCTAAATAGTCTCGGAGCGTCATGCCCGCGTGACCGCCAGTCACATATTCACCAACTGTGACCTGTCTGGCGCTTGGAAATGCTGGTTCGTCCGCCATCACCCCTCTCCCTTCAAAACAACACGCTCACGGATAAGGGCGATGGCTGCCTGTCCTTTCATGGCAACGCTCAACCATTGCATTTGACGGTCGCCCGCATTTGACGCTGGATTTTTGGTCACTTCGAGAAATGCCTTAAGCGCGCTCACCAACTCCGCAACCACACCGCTTTCGATTGCCTCTATCGGTATGCCAGCAAGGGCATTCACGCAGGCGGCGGCGCGTCGCGCGTTGCCCTCGGCCTCTCTGTAAGAGATTTGCCGATCATACTGGCCAGCATCGCGCCAATTAAACTCGAACTGCGCAATCGTGGCCAGCGGAAAGCCGTTTCGCATTGGTTCGCAGAGCCTAAGCCTGTAATCGTTATGACAGCCGACCGCATCGACATGCCAAGGCTCCGGTGTATGTGCTTCCTGTGTCATTGTGCTACTCCCTTAGTGCCATGACGTGGCGTAAAATTAAATTTCCCTTCCGCATTTTTACGTGCACCAATGGCCGCCTCTTTCGAAGTAAATCGACCAAGGTGCATCGTGGTCCCATTGGACGTTATTGAAGCCACCCAGATGCTATCCGCTTTAATCCAATGCACACCTGTTTGTCCGCTTGAGTTATCTGACCTCAATCTACAGTTCTTCATATTAGAAGAACGGCTTACAGCTCTTAAATTGGTCCAGATATTATTCCAGCGGACGCCATCGATGTGGTCAATATCATCGACAGGCCATTCACCTGTAACAAGCGCCCAAATCACACGGTGAGTGTAAAGTTTAATGTTAAATATCTCACCTATAAGATAGCCGTTGCCATTGTTTGCGGTCATAGCTTCCTTGCCCGCAAATCTGGTGTTCCATGATTTTGTCTTTTTAGAACCACATCGCTTTGTAGGCATGAAATGAGCAGAGCATCTTTCAAGCCAAAACAACTTTCCTGTCTCTGGCTCGTAGCGCAGAAGTTGACGGATAAGTTCGGGTGTAATATCGGCTCTCGTAGCCATAGCGAAACTGCCTTTCGTAGTGGTTAGGGGCGGGCGCTGTTGACGCAGCGTATCCGTCCCGCTCCTTATATACAAACTATGTCTGGGAAGCAAGTTCCTCCGACCAGCGAACATTATGCCGCGCTCCGTAGGCGCTGATAAATTCGATAAGATCGCGCATTTCAGACACCTTCAGGCGCGAGGATGAAAACCCGACCGGAAACGGATTGCCGCCTTCCAAGCCGTTCAAGAATTGCACCTCATGGCCGCAGGCGTT
>CAZZGV010000351.1:0-1577 GCA_964654255.1 uncultured Legionella sp.
TTTCAGAAGACACGGAAGGCGTTTGCCGATGTCCTCTGAGTGGGCCATCCGCGTGCACAATTTGTCCAAGACCTACCGGCTGTACGATCGCCCGAGCGACAGGGGAAAGCAGTGGATCCTGCCTGCGGTGCAGAAATGCCTCGGACGCAAACCCGCGCAATATTACCGGGAGGTGCATGCCGTCGAAAATGTGTCCTTCGAGGTGAAGAAGGGGGAGACGCTCGGCATCATCGGCCGGAACGGATCGGGGAAGTCCACGCTGTTGCAGTTGATCGTGGGGACCTTGAGTCCGACAGGCGGAACGATCGAGATCGATGGTCGGGTTGCGGCGTTACTCGAACTGGGAGCGGGCTTTCATCCGGAGTTTACGGGCCGAGAGAATGTGTTTCTCAACGCGTCCTTGCTCGGTCTGTCGCGAGCGGACATCGACGCGCAGTTGGATGACATGCTGGCGTTCGCCGATATCGGAGCCTCGATCGATCAGCCGGTGAAAACCTACTCGAGCGGCATGGTAGTTCGCCTGGCCTTTGCCGTGATGGCGCATGTGAAGGCAGACATTCTCGTCATCGACGAGGCATTGGCAGTAGGGGATGCATTTTTCGTTCAGAAGTGTGTCCGATTTCTCAGGACCTTCATGGAGCGGGGCACGGTCCTCTTCGTGAGTCACGATTCCGCGGCGGTGCTGAGTCTCTGCCGGAAGGCGCTCTGGCTGGAGCAGGGGCGGATCGCCGGTATCGGTGAGGCGAAAACGGTGTGTGATGGGTACCTGCACGAGGCCCCCGTAGTGTTGCCCGCATCCGGATCTAACGTGATTCAGTTAAGGCCTCGTGTGATACCTGAATCGATGGGCGAACAGGGGCCGCAGCATGCAGAAAATGTCTCAGATCCAGAGGATCGCCACGCGCGGATCGAGAAGATTCTGTTCGCCAATGCTATGGGCAGCACGATTCATACGGTGAGCAAGCGTGAACGTGTGTCGCTACGAATTTGGTGCCGGACGTCCATATGGCTGAGGAGTCCGATCGTGGGGTTTCTCGTGCGGGATCGATTGGGCCAATCCCTCTTCGGCGCCAATACCTGTCTGGCCGGGCAGGGGATATCGGATGCGGTGGCGCCGGGGAGCAGCTTTGTCGCGGTGTTGGAATTTGTGATGCCGGTGCTTCATCCGGGCGATTACGCAATGAGTGTTGCACTTGCCGACGGAACGCAGCAGCAACATGTGCAACATCATTGGATCCATGATGCCCTGGCATTCACTTCCGCGCCGACGGAGCCATGTTTTGGCCTCTTCGCGGTTGAATTAGTGCATGCTGGTCTACGCCGGATTTCCACGCAGGATGCTCGAGATGAAAGAGCCAATGACTCCGTTGCCCTGTAGAGTGTGCGGCGGTGATGCCTTTGTGCATCACGACGTGTTGTGGAGCGACCTGATCGGCCAATGGGGCTTGTCGGCCGCTGAGGCGGACTATATCAACATCCAGCAGGGAACCTCCTGTTCCGCCTGTGGCTCAAATGTCCGATCGATTGCGTTGGCGGACGCCCTGTTGCGATTTACCCACGCGACATCGACATTGAAA
>CAZZGV010000352.1:0-1576 GCA_964654255.1 uncultured Legionella sp.
GATTATTCCCCTAGTCCTAGGGGAACATGCCTCTACTTGTTGGGAAAGTGCTGGCTGTAATACATCGCCGCCTGAGTACGGCGCGTCACATGAAGTTTTTGGAAGATGTTGCTGAGGTAGTTGCCGACCGTCTTGTCGCTGAGATTCAGGGAGGCAGCGATCTCCTTGTTCGTCAATCCTTCGGCGACCAACGCCAGAACCCGCTGCTCCTGCGGGGACAGAGGGTCACTTTTCCCGTCGCCCCCGCCTTCCGTTAGTGCATGCGCATGGGTCAGCACCCGCTGAGCCACGCCCCGGTCCAGGATCGATTGGCCGCCGGCGACGGTTTTGACTCCGCTGACGAGCTGTTCCCCTCCGACCTCCTTCAGCAGAAATCCTCCGGCTCCGGCAAGGATCGTAGCCAGTACGGCATGGTCGTCGGCAAAGGAGGTGAGAAACAGAACGGCGGTCTGAGGTTGTGCCGCTCGTATCGTTCGGCAGGCGTCGATGCCACTGCCGTCCGGGAGCCGTACGTCCATCAGTACTACGTCCGGCTTGAGCTTGAGCGCCTCATCCACGGCGCCGGACATCGTGCCGGCCTCTCCGACGACCTCGAACCCCCCGGCCTCCGTGAACAGAGTCCGTAGGCCGATGCGAAGGACCTCATGGTCGTCGACCAGCAACAGACGGATCGGTTTGCCTTCAGGTCGTCGCATGGGATTCCTCCTGCGGCAGATCGAACAGGATGCGGGTGCCTTGCCCGGGTCCTGAGATGACTTCGAACCGCCCGTTAAGCCGTTTCGCGCGGGCCGCTAGATTTTTGAGGCCGTGCCCCTGGCCCTGCGGGGCGAGGACATGGAAGCCGATACCGTCATCCGCGACGGTCAGCCGGACATGGCCGTTTTCGAAGCGGAGCGAAATCGTTCCCGCACTGGCTGAGGAGTGGCGAAGACTGTTGCTCAACGCTTCCCGGGCGACCGACAGCAGCTGGGAGGCCTGTTCCGGCGTGACCCGGTCGGCGGCCAGGGGATCGACCTCCAGCCGGAAGGGGACTTGGTCTGAACCGGTCATGCTCCTGATCAAGGAGTCCAGGGCGGTTTCGAATTCTCGTCCGTTCGAGATCGGTTGCTCCAGTCCCACCAGGTACCCGCGTAAATCCCGGATGACCAGCCGGAGGTCGGCGAGTGTCGTTCCGAGTTGGACCACGACCTCATTCGCGTGGGTGCTCACGAGCCGTCGGCAGCGTTCGAGCGTGAGCGTCACCGCAAAAATCGACTGAATCACGTGGTCGTGCAGATCTTGCGCCATCTTCTCACGGTCATCAAGGCTTCGGCGCAGACGCTGCTCGCTCTGCCGCAGCGCCCCTTCCACTTGGATGGTTTGTTCCAAAGATCTCGTCAGATCCAAGGTCGTACGGAGATATCCGCGCCCGACCTCCAGCAACACCAGTAGATAGGCCGCCAGGCGCAGCAGATGCCAGAACCACCAGCGACTGTCCCACGGGACCGAGTACATGAACACCAGTTCAGCGACACCGAACATGAGGGCCAGAGAGGCAAAGATAAAATCTTCCCGCCGCTTCGACCGCCGGTAGTCC
>CAZZGV010000353.1:0-1574 GCA_964654255.1 uncultured Legionella sp.
TGATCTGTTCGAGTGAATGTGCCAGATCGTCTCTCATTTGTTAGGAAATCTGGTCACGGTTTTGGTCACGGTTCGGTCACGGTTTAAGGCACGATTGCAGGTATGCCTCAGTCGTCAGTGATCCCCATCTGCTGATATCGAAGCTTTTGTTCTATAAAGAGAAAAGATCCATCTGTCCTCCTTGATCGCTGTCTGTCTCTAAGGTGCTTGGTGCGCCTTCGGATCCGAGGGTTGGGGGTTCAAGTCCCTCCGGGCGCACCACTATCGTTATCCTCTCCGGCCGTTTGCTCCTGTGGCGCTAGCGTTCAACGGTCCATTTGTTGGCACTTACCTGCTCGGCCGTTCTTTGCGACATGAGGGCGCGCCATTGGACGGCGGTGGGTGGCTGCCTGATGAGGCACATGCTCTTCGTCGAACAATATACTGACGTAACTGACTAGATCCCGCCTCTCTCCACTGGCTTCATGGCTGTGAGATTCCCTTGACCTGCCCGAATGTTGTTCCCTGTGCTACCAGGTTGCTAGGTTGCTGCTCAATTGATCACCTCGTATTTTGTATTGTCCTGTCGCTTCAAGGACTACAGGTCCCTGGTTTTTTGACCATCACAACCAGGGAATTCTCTCGTTAGAAAACTCCATTCCCTGTGATGTACTCCCCATGAAGTGAGGGCTGAGTCGCGTTTCGCGTGCACTCAGACGGTCGTGTTATGTGGGGGGGGGGAGGACATGGACTATCGATCGATCCAAGTTAGAATCAAAGAGCATGCGGAAGAGAAGAAGGGTGGGGTCACTTCAGGAGACGCACCGCGACAAAGGTTTGCTAAGCAATCAATTCCAAAATTGTCAGAGGCCTTAAAGATGGCGGCACGCACTCTGCCGGGCATCGATGTGGGGTGGTTCAATCACAGCCACAACAAATTTTCCAGCGGCTGTGCGATCACCCGGGCATGTGTCGCCGCTGGCTATACCGGGCCGAACGAGGTGTCTGAGGTCGCTCAATTTATCAATGCCACTTGGCCATGGACATGGGATTATGCCAGCGACAGAACTTCGTTTTGCGATGCTGGAATGGCAATCATCACCGATGTGACGGCTCTTACAGACGATGGGAGAACGATGTCCGAGATTGTTGATTGGATGGCTGAGATCGAATCTAATCGATTGCTCTGAGCTGAGTGCCCCTTCACGGTAGTGCGGCCCCTCCGAAGCCACCCGCCTGCTCGCTTGTGCATCGGTAGTGTCGGCGTTCACAGATCACCTTCGTCCTGATCCAGACCTGCTATTCCACCCGGACGCCTTCTTGCTCGCAAACCTGAGAGGGGTCCCCGTTTATGCCCTTTCCTTGTGATTCGCAGAGCCATTCTTCGCCCATGGCTCTGACGGGTCATTGCCATAAACAGTTGAAATGATTGCACGAAGTCACTCTCATCTCCGAGAGGCCGGGGGTCGGTAGGCTGAATGCTATATTTGTAACGTCAGGCAAAGCTTACACACCAGCGTGAAGGAGTAAGGTTCATGACGTACCGTGGCGCATCGCAACTGATGGTGAGCGGAATGGCAATGGTTCTGTTAGCG
>CAZZGV010000354.1:0-1561 GCA_964654255.1 uncultured Legionella sp.
TGTTGCCGAGCCCCTGGACCGTTTCCTGCTCCGGGCCATCGTGGACGGTGCCATAGGGCAGGACGATGTGGCGGGATTCGAGAAACGCGCGCACCCCGTCGTACCGAAGCCTGCCGTCGACGTATCGTTGATAGTCGAGTATGGCATCGAACGGTTGAAAAGGGACCTGTTCGCGGGCGGCTTTCGCTTGCAGGTACTCATCGAATAATCGTTTCCACGCGGCTGCATGCACGACGGCGGTCTTGGTGAGGACCCCGTCAAGATCGAAGAGCACCGCATCAAACTGTGTCAGGTCGATGGACTGTGGATGGAACGGTTGTTCTCTGATTGCTCCCTGTGTCATCCTCGACCTCGAGTGTGTTTCAGTCTGTGAGTCGGCGTGCGGGAGAGGCGCTGGCCTCTGTATGCTACCACGCTGCCCCTTGGAGGTGTGAAGGAACGTCATGATGTGGATTCCTCGCGACAAATCGATCGTGGCAGACTCGGATCAAGGAGAAGAGGGGGCGAGAGCGGCCTCCTTGATATTGTCGGCCCGTTCGCCATTTGCCATTGACCCAAGCTGGACGCTGGTCGAAGCAGGATTCGAACCGGAGGGAGAGCGTGGGATCGAGTCGATCTTCACGGTAGCCAATGGTTATTTGGGCACGCGCGGTTCGCTCGCGGAATGCGCGAGCGCCTCCTCCCCTGCCACCTTTCTGGCCGGGGTATTTGAGACGGCCGAAGCCACAGGAGGCGCCCTGAGACTCATCGAACTCCCCGACTGGACCCATCTTCGCGTGCTGGTGGAAGGGGTTCCGTTGTCGCTAGAAGCCGGAACCACGCTCGATCACAGACGTATTCTCGATCTTCGGCATGGTCTACTGTTTCGAAGCTGGCGGTACCAGGATAGTCAGGGCCGAGTGACGGCTCTTACCTCTCTGCGTGCCGTATGTCTTCACGATCGACACCTGCTGCTCCAGTCCTTCACGATCACGCCGGAGAATTTTGCCGGAAACATCTCGATCGAATCTGTGATGCAGGCACATCAGCCTGGCACACAATGGTCGTCCAAGGTGGAGGGCGACACCGCGCTGCTCGTCGGGCAAACAACCAGGGGCACCCGGATCGTCATGGCTTCTGCCGTCAAGCTGCGACATGAGAACGGACAAGAAGGAGAAGGTAACGGCCCGGTCGAAGGATATGCCGAACAGTGGACGTGGCAGGCCCGAAGGGAGGAGACGGCTCGGTTCGATCGCTCTGTCGTGGTCTATGCATCCCGCGAGGCACGGGATCCCGCTGTTGCGGCCGGAGAACATCTTCGTCGAGTCTCCGAGGCGGAACTGGACGCCCACATTCTGCGACATGCGGAAGCGTGGGAGGACCGTTGGCGCGCCAGCGAAGTAGAAGTGGCCGGCGATGAGATGGCACAGCGCGCGCTTCGGTTCGCTCTCTATCATCTCAACAGCGCCGTGAATCCGAAGGACGAGTATGTGTCCATCGGAGCCAGGTCTCTCACCGGCCATACCTACAAGGGCCACGTCTTCTGGGATACGGAAATCTATCTGCTGCCGTTTTACACCTT
>CAZZGV010000355.1:0-1535 GCA_964654255.1 uncultured Legionella sp.
TATTACAGACAATGACTTAGTAGTTTGCTCTGTACTCTCAGGAAATCGTAATTTTGAAGGCCGTGTACATCCGCAAGTACGAGCAAACTGGTTAGCATCACCACCACTTGTTGTAGCCTATGCATTAAGCGGTACAACATGCATCGATTTAAATACCGAATCTCTTGGTAAAGATAAAAATGGTCATGACGTGTATCTCAAAGATATTTGGCCATCAAATGCTGAAGTGGCGTTAGAGGTTGCAAAAGTCACTGGTGGCATGTTCCATAAAGAATATGCAGAGGTATTCCAAGGAGATAAGGACTGGCAATCGATTAAAATTGGTAGTGGAACAACGTATGAATGGGATGAAAACTCTACCTATATCCAACATCCTCCGTTTTTCCAAGATCTCAAATCTACACCTGAGTCAATAAAGTCTATAAACAAAGCCTATATTTTAGCGTTGTTAGGCGACTCAATTACTACCGATCATATTTCACCTGCTGGAGCGATAAAAGCAAACTCCCCCGCTGGCTTGTATTTAAAAGCTAAAGGCGTTAGTGAGGCTGAGTTTAATTCCTATGGTTCAAGACGTGGCAATCATGAAGTTATGATGCGAGGTACATTTGCAAATATTCGTATTCGCAATGAAATGACACCCAACGTTGAAGGTGGTATTACCCGTCACATCCCTTCTGGTGATATTATGTCCATCTATGATGCGGCAATGCTTTACCAACAAGAACATCAAGATTTGGTTGTTATTGCAGGGAAAGAGTACGGCACAGGTTCATCACGAGATTGGGCAGCAAAAGGCACTAATTTGTTAGGTGTGAAAGCGGTGATTACTGAAAGTTTTGAACGTATCCATCGCTCAAATTTAATTGGTATGGGCGTATTACCCTTACAATTCCAAGAAGGAACAACAAGACAAACATTGAATCTTAGTGGAACAGAGCGTATTAGTATTAACGTGGATGACACATTAAAAGCAGGGAGTGTTCTTGAAGTTACTATTAGCCGTGAAGATGGCAGCGAACAGAAAATTAACGTTCTGTGCCGTATTGATACGGCCAATGAACTTGAGTACTATCGCAACGGAGGCATTTTGCAATATGTGTTGCGAAATTTAAAGTAATACGTACATTAAATAGCAGTAGGATTTGCTGGTTATCTGTTCATAATTAAGGCTTGTTGGGCTATAGGCCCAACCTACTAAATTCACCTTGGTTAACAACCACATAATCAGCACATCCCTTATTTTAAGGATTATAGGTGCAACAGTCTAAACGCGTTTTAAGTGTTTTCTCATTGGTTATGATAAACGTCATTGCTGTAGATAGCCTGCGTACATTACCGATTACAGCCAAACTAGGTTTAAGCCTAGTGTCATACTATTTGGTTGCGGCATTTATATTTTTTATTCCAGTAGCATTAGTGGCTGCGGAGTTAGCAACAGCTTACCCTTGCACAGGTGGGATTTACGTTTGGGTTCGAGAAGCATTTGGACGACGTGCGGGATTTATTACAATTTGGTTGCAGTGGGTCTACAA
>CAZZGV010000356.1:0-1534 GCA_964654255.1 uncultured Legionella sp.
CATCGCGCCAGGCCATCTGCGCGTCGGGAAGCAGCTTGAACATCATGGCGAAGAGTCCGGTCAGCACTACCAGGGACAGGGCAAGGTCCATAGCTTGAAGCGCCGGTTCGGGAAGGGGCAGCCAACGTCCGTACCATTTGCCCAGCGCCGCGAGTCCCGCACTCAGGACAAGGGAGACGAGGAGCAGAAACCCCGTCCCGAGGAGAGCACTGAAGGAGATAAACCGATCTCGAAGGATTCCCCAGATACCGCGGCCAGGTTTCGGCCCGACGCCCCATATGGTGTTCAGCGAGTCTTGCAGCTGCGCGAAGACTCCCGAAGCCGCAAACAGCAGAGTGGCAGTGCCGAGGATGGTCGCCATGAGCCCGGTGCCGGGCTGATCGGCGCGTCGAATCATGTCTTGAATAGCATCCCCGCCTTGAGGTCCCAGGAGATCCCGCATCTGTTGGATGACGTAGCCTTGCGCCGCTTCCTGCCCAAAGATGAGCCCGATGATGGCCATGATCACGATCAGGAGCGGGAGCAGCGACAACCCTGTGTAGTACGCCAACGCGGCTCCGTGGCGGGGCACCTTGTCCTCGTTCCAGGCGTCGACGGTTTGGCGCAACAGGGACCAGACATGATGGGCACGGCTGACAAGATCGTGGTTCGCCATCGGTCCTCGATTTCGTTTGGTGAGTTTCCGACCGGTTCGGCAAAATTGTCCGTAGGGCCGGCGGAGATCAGCTTTTCTGGCCGGACTTCTCGAACCCCGGCAAAACGGCTTCGAAAAATGCATTCTGAATCAGCGTAACGACCAGTTCCCACGTGCTGGCCCGGGGATTTTCCACCGGCCCTGAAACTTCCGACAGAGCCGCGACCTCCCCGCGAGGCGTGTTCTTGAGCAGCTCGGAAGCTGCATCGATGATCCTGCTGTAAATTTTCTTCAGCAGGCCGCCGTCCTCCTTCAATGAAGGATCATTCGCTTTGACGTCTTTGAACAACGGCTTCACGTACCCGTCGATCTCGTTATGCTTGACGGTCATCTCCGCAAAGACCGAAAACACTCCTGAGACCAGTCCGACTCCTCCATGCGCGCGCAAGAGATTGCTCAGGCTCTTCGCCTGCGCCTTGACAATGCGGAGGCTGAGGCTGAAGTCGGGTGATTCCGTTTCCGGACGGAAGGCCCCCTCAAACCTCGTTTCCCCCGTTCCCATGAAGAGACCTCGGATGTGGACGGTCGCCGTGCCCTCCGTTAATTGGTTGCTCCAATTGTCCAGGGACGCCTGCGTGTCGCTCAAAAAGACACGGTAGGCAGGGGTTTTTGACTCATCGACGAACCCGAACTCGCTCTCCTCCATCCGTCCCTTGTCGATCCGGAGCAGGAGGGTCGGGTGGTGTGAGGCCCGCTCCGCCGACTGCGCCACCTGCAGCGCGGTAGCCTGCTCTTTCGGCGCGGTCGATTTTGCATGCACATAGTCCACCTTGAGGGCCCGCAGATGGAGATCCGCCAGATGAACGACCTGCTTACCGGGCGCATATTCGATCCTGCCTT
>CAZZGV010000357.1:0-1528 GCA_964654255.1 uncultured Legionella sp.
AAGCTTACCTGACCTGACTTTGCCTGCATAGGTGGGGTTAATTCACCGTTTACCAAGCAAAAGAGCGACTGCTTCATCTATTTCCCAAGTGGGGTGTTTAGACCAAGAAATAAAATCAGCATCATATTCAGGTGCGTTAAACTCATAAGCTCTATCCAGTTCCTTCTCATATTGTGGGTAAAAATTTTTATCCGTTTTCCTTTTTAAATCAAAATAAATATTTTGAAGGTCCTTTATATCCTTCTCCAACAATTTTTCATTAGAGTAGTGAAGTTCTCCAGGCAGTTGAGTTAAAACCTCAAACTCCGTTTGTATTTCTTTGATAAGAGTATCCCTATCCCAAGTTTCAAATTCCATGCGAATATTTTCTCCATATAATTCCTAACGCAAAATCAATAAGTGACATAATTAGTCACTGATTTTTTTTTTATAAAATTTATCTAATTTTTTTAAAAAATCTACGTCAGAACTATATTCTTTTTTAAGTTGATACATAACCTCAAAAATATATTTTGCTGCTATTACAACTTCACTATTCTGTAAATTTTTATCACTTTTAATAGATTTAGCAATTTTTTCTACCTCTGCAGAAGCATCTATCACTTGTTGGACAATGGATAATATCGGTCCGCTAGGAAAAATTTTTCTAAAAAATTTTTGTGCCTTTAAATTGCTATAATGAACTGTTCCCTCAATACTATTAGGGTATAGGGATTTTTTATGGATTCCATGTTTTTCTAAAAAATGAATACAATTTTTGCGGTCAGTTTTTTTTATATAAAGCTTTCTAAAATATAGGTGTATGTTATCTAAATTTTTTAATTCGGCTTCAATTGAATCATCTGATATGGTTCGTGTGAATAATCCTTTTTGATTTATCGCCCGTGAATTATCAGGGCTTATTGAATCAATGATTACTATCTTGTTCTGAAGATTCTTTTCTACATACTTTCTGTCTAAGAAATATATCGCCGCATAAGGATTTCGAACATCATTATCTGGATCTTCGAATGCAAAAAATAATGCTACTAAAGGATCATAACTCCAGTCCAAAGTAGGGGTTAATAATCCATAATGTCGTCCTAACCCCCATAAATGATCATTATCATACTGATGGTAATAATTACCAGAAGAGTCCCGTAAATCCATCTCTTCCAATGCGTTACGGAATAAATCTAATAGCTCATTGGCCTCCTTTTCTTCAGGATTATTACACAACCGCGAGAATGAAGAGCTCAGGGTCCAGCTACTCTCTTTATGACCTCTAAACATGAATAATTTTGACTTCCAGGAGAGCAGCAAAGGTTTAATATCCTGCCAATGCTCAATCCTTGACACGGGAATATACCCATCTTGAAAGGGTTCTAAGGCTACATCTTCATATATGGGTATTTGATCATATTCGTTAGCTTGTATCTTTTTCATCATCATCCTAATTAATTATGGCTATCATCCTTTAACTTATAAAGATAATCTGCCCACCACTGCATCATCTTGCGACGCTCAGGAAGATACTCAGCATAATTAT
>CAZZGV010000358.1:0-1515 GCA_964654255.1 uncultured Legionella sp.
CCACAGGCGTGGCGACCGTCAGCGCGCTTCGATTCAGCCAGGAGTATACCCATCGCTCGCCTTCCTTCGTCTTTGCGGCCCTGTCCCGAATCAGCGTCGGCCTGAATGTCCTGGGTGCCACGATCAACAGCGGTCCCTTGCCGGACGGCCAATTCGTGTCCTGGTTGGGGCAAGCCCAGGCGGTCAAGCGTGTGGAAGAGTGGTGGGGCGTGCAGTTGTTAGGACGCGTGGCCGCACAGCTCGCCAACGACCGGCTCTTTCCTCTGGAGCAAATGCCCGTCGGCGGACGATTCAGCGTGCGCGGCTATCGGGAGAATACCCTCGTGCGGGACGATGCCGTGCTGGCGTCATTTGAATCGCGCTTTCCTCTGCTGCGGTTCGCATCCGGCGAAGACCGGCTGCAGTTTGCGCAATTCGTCGATTTCGGCCATGCTTGGAACGCAAAAGGCGAGACGCCCGATCCTCGGACCTTGGCCAGCGTGGGGGTCGGTTTACGGTGGGCCATTCTGCCGCAGGAGCGTGCGCGGTTCGAAGTGTATTGGGGACAGCAGCTCAATCATGTGCGTGGGGGCGAAGGCAACCTGCAGGATCACGGCATTCATCTACAACTGGTGGTGCAGGTTCTCTAACTCTAGCATGCTGAAAAGGTCCGCCGACTTCTCGCGCAACAGCCGTGAATCGTGAAGCGTATCTCGTTGGGAGTAAGAGCGCATGTCTGTTGTATCGCTGATAGCAAGAGGCCCACTCTCAATTTCCGGCCATACACGATGAACTCTACGCCATAGGCTCTTTGGGAGAGCGAGAGCCGAACGACGCAACGGGAAGGCATGAAATGGTATTACGGGTTCGCGCGTCAGTTCAGACGGGGCTCAGATTCGCGATCATGCTCCTGCTCGTCTGCTCGGTTGCTTCCGCCGCCGACACCGGACCATCGGCCGATGAGCTGATGCAGCAAGGCCGTTCGGCGGCGCAGCGAGGCGAGTTGGAACAGGCGCTCGTCGCCTGGAAAGAGGCCGCGCGGCTCTACGACGAAGCCCGCCACACCAAAGGCCATATCCAAGCGCTCTCCCATGCCGCCTCTGCGGCCCGCAGCCTGGGGCACGTGAATCAAGCCTTTCTGCAGCAGGAATTGGCCCTGCAACTGGCGCGCACGATCGACGACCCCACCTGGCTCACGCTGACTCTCGCCGAGTTGGGCAAAACCTATGTGCTCAGCCGGCAATACGATACCGCCTTGGACTATCTGACGCAGGCCGCCGCCCTCGCGCAGACACACAATCTGAAAACGTTTTCGGCGGCACTCCGGAACGACCTCGGCATGGTCCAGGCGTTACAGGGCCGGTTTCCGGAAGCGCTGGCCGCGTTTCAAGACAGCGCGGCAGGGGCAACGGAAGAAAACCTCGGCATGCTCTTCGTGCGCGCCCGCGTCAACGCCGCGCGGGTCGCGATGCGGTTGACACGATTCGATGAGGCGGCTGCCGCCTTGAACGAGGCCGGCCTCCGACTGTCGGCAAT
>CAZZGV010000359.1:0-1511 GCA_964654255.1 uncultured Legionella sp.
CGAAAAATTATAGCGGGCCATGATATCTAACAACTCTTTAACTGTTAATGTTGGGGGCACTGAAATAGGATCTTTAACCATGCCACTTTCAAATTTTTTAACTTTTCTCACTTCATCAGCCTGGGCTGCATGACTCATATTTTTATGAATAATACCAATGCCACCCTCTTGAGCCATAGCAATCGCCAAACGCGCTTCAGTAACTGTATCCATAGCAGCAGAGATTAGGGGCATGTTCAATTCAATATCACGTGTTAAATGAGTTTTTAAAAGAACATCCTTAGGCAGGATAGAAGAGTGAGCAGGAACTAACAAGACATCATCAAAGGTCAATGCTTGTTGAATTATCGAAAGTGGCATACCCTACTCCTGTTATTTACCTATAAAGTTATCCAACATAAAATTCACGTCCTACTTATTGGGTCCATACCCAGGTAAGTATACTTGATTTGTAGCAGAAATACCTTCAGAATCAGACGCCACTGCGGCAACATAAGCGGTTGCTATGGAGCGCGTGGCCAATAGTACAAAGGCATTAAGCGTTTCAATAATAGCACTAGCTACAGAGTAAAGAGCGCTTTCAAAATCATGCCATGCAACCTGCAAATCTACCCATGCTTGAGAAAAATCAAAAACAACAACATTTGCTACTGCAAGTACTACTTGCTTTACTATTCCTATTGTCATGACACAGGAAAGTGTTAAATAAGAAAACGGTAGCAGAAAAGGAGCTTTTAGGTGTGTTTGAATATCCGCATGAAACGGTTCAAAATAACCCAATTCAGATAGTTCCAAGTACTTGGTTAAGCCATCGGTTTGCAAATTAACAATGTTCATTTCACTGCAAGTAGCCCCTAAAAAAGCGTCTGCAAAACCTTTCGTGCTCTGATCATCATCTAGATTTATTTCAGTTTCATACTCACTAGCAGTCACAGCTACATAACCAGATATCAATAACTGTGTGACAAGCATCAAACAAGCATCACTGGTATCAAAAATAGCATGAAAAGCAAAATAAACTGTTCTAATAACATCAATGAAAGCCTTGATAAAAAAATCATCAACGCTTTCAAGATCCCAAAAAAGTATATTAACCAGGCCTAATATAATATTTTTAGCAGCAATTAAGGCATGACTGACTAAAGAACCCACGCAAGAAGTGAGCATAACCAACGGTGATTTAAGTTGTAGTTGCAATTCTCTTGCTGACATTAATCGCTTTAACGGAAATTTAGTGCGAACTTCTACACATTCCTCACCATATAAGTAATTATTTTTTTCTCTAGCAAATATGGAAAAATTATTCGCAAAAAAATCCTCTGAATTAAGGTAATATCGATCTTCAGACATTATTAGAGACGTTCCTTTATCTAATATTCTATAAAAGAACACATTGTATGATTTTTAAATTATGCTGTCAAAACGGCGAATTAAAACACCTTCCGCGGCACCTCTCCCCTATCACCTATAAACACACCCCAACGCGACCCAGCATCGCTGATTAACTCATG
>CAZZGV010000360.1:0-1498 GCA_964654255.1 uncultured Legionella sp.
TACTGAGCCTGGGTCGCAACGGGGTCACGGTCGCCGAGACGGTGCCGGTGCTGCTCAAGGGCATGCTGGATGGGCGCGAAGGAGGGGAGGCATCCCTGCGATCCCTACGCTGGATGTTGCCCACGGGCGAAGCGCTGCCGCCCCAACTCTGTCGTGAATGGCTGAAACGGTACCCCCACGTACCGTTGGTGAATGCCTATGGCCCGGCCGAATGTGCCGACGACGTCGCAACGGCAACGATCGTCTCGCCTCCGGCTGCCGATGAGGTCTGCATGCCGATCGGGCGGCCCATCCAATGCACAGGGTTGATCGTGGTGGACAGTCGGCTGACGCCGGTGCCGGTCGGGGTACCAGGCGAACTCTGCATCGGGGGGGGCGGAGTCGGGCGGGGCTATTTACAGGATCCGGCGCGGACTGCTGTGGCCTTCGTGCCCGATCCTTTCGGCCCCGAACCAGGCGCGCGCCTCTACCGAACCGGAGACCGAGTACGCCGCCGCAGGGACGGTTGTCTTGAATTCCTCGGTCGAGTCGACCATCAGATCAAACTACGCGGAGTGCGGATCGAACCGGGGGAAATCGATGCCCGCCTGCGCCAGCTATCGGGGATTCACGACGCAATCACGCTGTTACGCGAAGACCGGCCGGGTCAGAAACGTCTGGTCGCATACGTCGTGGCGCCGGACCCGCAGGCGGCGTCGGTGGAGATGTGGCGGACCGCGTTGCGGCTGCAATTGCCTGACGCGATGATCCCGTCCCGGTTCGTCTGCCTGGAAGCCCTGCCCCGCACGTCGAACGGCAAGGTGGATCGAGCGTCGCTGCCGATTCCCGACGAAACGTGCAACGAAGGGTATGCAGCTCCTCGTGACAGGGCCGAAGCTCTGGTAGCGGAGATCTGGTCGGCAGTGCTGCAACAGGAACGGGTCGGGATACACGACAACTTTTTTGAACTCGGGGGCGATTCGATCCTGAGCCTGCAAGTGGTGAGCCGCGCCAGGCAACTGGGCTTCAACCTGGTGCCGAGACAGATCTTCCAACACCAGACCGTCGCGGAGCTGGCCGCAGTTTTGAACGAGCCGGACGACTGTTCCTCCCCGGTCGCCCAGGGGGACCTCACGGCCGCACTCGTGGACGAGGACACTCGTGCCATCGCCGAGGCAGCCTGCGGGAACTACGAGGATGTGTACCCGTTGAGCCCTCTGCAGCAGGGTCTCCTCTTTCACAGTCTGTATGCCCCGAACTCCGGTGTCTACATCGAGCAAATGAGTTGGCGCATGCAGGGTGAGCTGGACCTGCCCCTGTTCCGGAAGGCCTGGCAGCAGATCGTCGATCGTCATCCGGTATTGCGGACGAGGTTCCTGTGGCGGGAAGTCCCATCCCCGATTCAGATCGTGCTGCCGGGCGCTGAATTGCCCTGGCGCGAGGTCGATGCGCGAGATTGTACGCCGCTCGAACAGGCGGATCGGTTCAGCCGGTTGGTGGATCAAGATCGGCAAACGGA
>CAZZGV010000361.1:0-1495 GCA_964654255.1 uncultured Legionella sp.
CTTGCTTCACCGCTCTCTTCTCAAGCAAATGAGGGCATGGGGCTCCTGCTATCCTGTCCGACCGGAGCGGATCAAGGAGCTAGTGACTTCCCGAGGAGCGGGAAATGTTCGATTGCAAGACCTGACCCCAAGTTGTGTTCAGCGCGCGGTCATATCGTGCGAGGATTGCGGCTAGTCGAGAGGCTAGTGACCAGTCATGGAGCAGAAAGCGAACATGATCGGCGGTAGCAGTCACCGTTCTTACTGTCCGACAACTTGTAGGTCAATGGTCAAGGGGTTCATCTAGTCCCGGCGATTCACTGCAGGAAGTAGAATTCACAGTAACGACGCGAGAGTGTCGGAGGTCGGTGCCAGAGAGAAAAGAGTTAAACGGGAACAGAGGATCAATTCCCTCGACCGGATCACGTGTTTCATAACCCTCGTTTCAATAGTAGAAGGGGAGAAATGTATGATACCAGCCACCACGACTCGCGTTGAGCAACATACCGACGGTGCGATCAATGCACGAATTCGCCGCCAGACTGAACGCAATATCTCCCATTTTGCGAAACAGGGAGACGAAGATATCGGTCGGCGCCTTGAGGAGTTGGACCATGAATGGGACGTGGAACGAACGCTGGAGGCGAACGCTGCCTCCATCTCTCTGCTAGGACTCGGGCTCGGTGCATTCGTCGATCGCCGGTTCTTTCTACTCCCCGCTGTGGTCGCCGGATTTCTGCTGCAACATGCCGTGCAGGGATGGTGTCCTCCCGTTCCCGTGTTTCGACGCCTGGGCGTGCGGACCGCCGGCGAGATCGATGTCGAGCGGTATGCGCTGAAAGCCATTCGCGGCGACTTCAACGAGCTGCGATCGGAACGAACCCATGAAATGGGCGACCCCGAGGTCACACGGGTGCTGGAGGCGGTGGATCGATGACGCCAGGCCGGTCCTCCGGCCAGACTCCGGAATGTGGGAACCGGAGGCAGACGATCCTCGACCAGAGCTACCTCATGACGCAATCGCGGTAAGCGTCGTGGAGCCTCGCGGGGCATGAGATCGGCCACATGGATAAAGAACAACAAGGGTCACTCAAGCCGGGAGTCAACCGGCGAACCTTCCTACTGGGCACCGCGGGAGCGGTACCTCTGCTTACCCATACTTTCGGGACGCCCCTCCTCGCCGCCGGCCAGGAGGGAGGTGAAAGGCTTGGCCAGGCGGCGCACGCGGCCGGCCTGATCAGCAGGCAGCGCAACCCGGATAATTTGGAATTTCCATTCTCGACGCTGAACACCTTTCTGACGCCCAATGAGCAGTTCTATGTCCGCACCCACTTTGGGGTGCCTGAGATACAAACGAAAGCGTGGAAGCTCACGGTCGAGGGGGCGGTTTCCCAGCCTTTGCAGATCAGCTATGACGAGCTCCGGGACATGCCGTCGGTGAATGTCACGGCATTGCTGGAATGTTCCGGCAATAGTCGGGTATTCCTGAAACCGCCGCAAAGCAGTATTCGCTGGG
>CAZZGV010000362.1:0-1489 GCA_964654255.1 uncultured Legionella sp.
TTCCATTTTATGTCATTTTTTGAATTGGTTAACAGTCTAAAGGGTATTTTTAAACATTACCAATGGGTAATCGTGATTTTTTTTAGTGCTACCCCTTCTTCCAAGGCTGGAAGAAGGGGTAGTTGATTAGACGTTTGCTTTAAGCTGTTTTTTTGTTTCTTCATCAACAAAGGCACAGTCAATTGCCATGCTGGTGATAGCTTTCATGGTATCATCACTATAACCATAAGCATTTTGTGTGCGTTCATATTCTTTTGCCAATGTTGTTCCCATAAATGGTGGATCATCTGAATTAAGGCTGATTTTGATGCCAGCTTCCATTAATTGAGGGAATGGATGGGATGCAAAGTCTTTAAAAAGTCCGAGTTTGATGTTACTTGATGGGCAAATTTCTAAGGCGATGTCACGGTCTTTAAGAACCGCTATGGTTTCTGGCGAATGAATGACTTGCACACCGTGTCCGATCCGTTGAATGGGTAAATGCTCGATAGCTTCCATCATTCCACTAGCTGGAGCAAATTCGCCGGCATGCACGGTACAAAACAAACCCGCTTCTTTGGCGGCGATTTGGTATGCTTGACTAAATAATTTGGGGGGAAAGTTAATTTCATCACCACCTAGACCAAAGCCAGTAACACAGGGAACCGTTTCTAAACAGATTTGTTTGGCTACACGAATAGCTGCGTCAGCGCCAAAGTGACGAACGGCCGTTAGGATAATGCGTCCAACAATACCAAATTGAGCTTTGGCATCATCAATGGCTTGTTGTATGGCGCGTAAATGCTCAATAGATGGGATGCCACTTGTTTGCTCGGCATGATCGGGAGAATACATCATCTCAACGTAAAGTGTATTCTCAAGCGCGTTGGCTCGAAGATAGTCAAATGTAACATCGTAATAATCTTGTGGTGTTTTTATCAATGCAGCTAAGGTGTCGTAGACTGATAGGAAATGTAGAAAATCTCTGGAAAAATAGGTTTCACCATCAACATCAATAAGGCCTTCAGGCATGACTAATTTATTACGTTTCGCCAATGTATGAGCTAATTCAGGAGTGATGGTTCCTTCTAAATGAACATGCAGCTCCGCTTTTTTTATCGACATAATGCTGATTCCTTCGGGCGATCTTTAAGTTGGGTGGTAACTTTAATAAAAACCCGATAAAATTACCAGCAGAATGTGTTTTCAGGAATAGCTATGAATAAGCATGACATTAATAAAGCCTATGTAAGCCCTTATGATAAGTTTTTGTATAAATTTGATGCTACGCATGATAAAACAGCATCACAATTAAAAGAAATCGAAAAGCATCAGCGAATAGCACTGCTTCGTGATCAAGCAGATGCCATTGATAACAAGGATGAGGTTTGGACAGGGTTTTAAATAAGAGGTTGCCATCTAAGGGGCTATTGATAATCTACAGTAAGCTCTAGATACAGTGGGAAAGCCGCGTTACGTGCGTGTTTTTTCTCAACGATAGGGTGGTTTG
>CAZZGV010000363.1:0-1487 GCA_964654255.1 uncultured Legionella sp.
CCGCGCAAGAGTTTAAACAACGGAGTACTGAGAAGGAACGCGCATATCAAGAAATAACTAAAGCGCTACTTGAAATTAATAAAGAAGCTTTTCATCTATTTTCAACCGAAGAAGATACAGCAGTTATAGCCGTACAACAGACTGTTTTTTGGCTTCAAGGAAAATTTTCAACTAAAATTTACCAAGATATCATTAACAATATGCATCAACATGCAACATTACGACCCTCATCGCCAGCGATGAACAACCTATTAACGGCTATGATAACGCTATGTGCTTTATCCGTTGCCGTAGGCATAACCGCGGTAGCATTACCGACGTTTGGCATAATAGCTGCAGGCGCTGGAACCGCAAATGTAGCAATAGCAAGTGCAGCAGCGCTGAGTGCAAGCTTGTCTGCTGGTGGCGCTATGTATGCATTTTTTACAGATAATAAGCAAACCGAAGAACATGAGACGCCAGAATTAACAGGCCTCCCAAAGGCGATGACAACAACGGTTGAAACGCTAGAAAAATTCCCTGATGTTGTGCCTAATTTAATACAACCCACCATGGTCCCTTACTAATCAGCCCCGATAATTTAGCTGGAGTAAGGCGAAATGCAGTAGATACGGATATCAAACGTCCTAACCATTATTGACGAAGTTTTGCTGTTTCATAAAGAGAGGGATGAAACAGCAGATTCTAATAATTGACTTTCTATAAGCTGATGTCCCTCGATGCAAACCTCAAGAATACTTTTACCCAAAAAACACGAGTTTAATTTGTGTATATAATCATTGAACTGGCTATGATAACTAGGGGGTAAGGGCTTATCAATCCATACGTCACTAAATGGTTGGTTGTGATCAAAAGCAAGTTGACCGGCTATCTCCTCCACTCTTATTCTAGTTGCATCTGTATCATCACCGATACAGCTAGCCCAAAAAGGAGTATTTGTTAGATATTGAATTAAACAAATTTTTTCATTACTTAAAATATTTTCAAGAACATTTTTAGATTGTACTACCTTAACACCTTGAAGAAAAAGTGGCTGCCCCTCATGATCTCCCAACATATTCCTCTTAGCCATAACATCACGAAAAGGCTCAATGTGAATTTGTTTCAAAATTTTTTTAATCTTATCAGGCTTACAGTTTAAATAATCAAATGCACATTTTCCATCCAAATCCGCGAGTACATCAGATGCATGATGGCTTAAAAGAACGCTGACAATCTCCGCGCGGCCTAAAATCACTGCATAATGTAAAGCCGTTTTTCCATTCTTATCCTGATAATCAAAATTAATTTTAGATTTATATTGTTCAATAAACTTCAAGGGTAAATTAGCATTGGAGACTAATAACACTAAGATAATAAGCAGGGATTTACAACCAAATTCATTTCCATCACATAAATTAGGATTAATATCTTTAGGTATAAGCCGCAATAATCGGCTCTACCCCAAATAAGGGGGCATTTTAATCAGATTATAGTAATCTAACTTT
>CAZZGV010000364.1:0-1482 GCA_964654255.1 uncultured Legionella sp.
GGAGCATCCAGCCCTGCCCACCACCGGCTCCCTGCGTAAAACTCCACGCATCCATCCGGAACGGATTCCAATAGCCGCTGCGATACGAATTTCCAGACGTCCCTACCGGAACCCCGGTACCCATGGTCGATTGAAATGTCGGGCCCCGGTCTGCAAGGCGCCGCACGTCCGCTTCTCCCAGGACAACGGCATCGGCTCCTAACTCTTTTGCCCGGGCGAGGATCCGATCACGTAACGTCTCCTCACTGGCATATTCACTGGTCGCAATGATGCGGGCGATCTGCATATGTCCATGGTGAGGTTCGCGCTGTAACGTCGTCACGCCCTCGCTTCCTGGGCGAGGCTCGAACTCCTTACTGGTCAAGGGATCGACCTGTACGGAGACACAGGCACTCGCCACTCCAAGAAGAAGAACCAACGTCAGACGGGAAACCCGCTTCAACACTGCGCGGCTTCGAGCATTTATATCCACCTGTCCACACTCCGACTATGCTTTACCTGATGAAGTTCCATAGTGACGCCATGCGGGGACCAATTCAACCCCAATCTACTCCGACTCCCCGATGGTACCCACGACCACCTGCGGCGTCAATCCGAAAACTCTCGTATCCAATTTCGCACTGTCGAGTTTTGCACTACAGCCTGCCTTCAGCGAACGCTCGAATCTCCTCCATTCGCCGTCGATTGACCCCAAGATCACTGTAACCGGTCCGAGAAGCCGACCGAAAATGGATGGTCTTGGTTTCATCATCAAAGACAAACTCGACATCGTCCACGAATCGAAGCAGCAGACTCGTAAATTCGTAGTGGAGGTAAGTCTCGTCCTCTTCCACGAGTTTCGCGCGCGGGAGATTGGCCACAATGCCTTTGAGCGCGTCTTTGGCCCCTGCCAGTGCTCTCTGGTATCGGTAAGGCTCAATTCCATGGCCTGAATCAGATGCCCGGGTCGATACACAGTTCGGACTGGATGGGCAGGGCTGGAGTGATTTCATCATTACTTCGACCAAGCCACGATAAGCCTGGCACCACGCGACGCTACCAGAAGGCCACACACGGCTGACCCTTGTTGCCGCTTACCCACAAGGTCAGGCTCGTGCCTTCTGACTGTAAGGAGAGTTCGCGCCACTGTCAACCACTGCACCGATGCCCGGCGGGGTCCTGCCGATGACGCTTGTTAAAACGAGCCATCAACCACGCGTGGCAATGCGGGACTGCGGCCATCGCTGGTTTCTCAATGAAGCGACACGTGGTAAAGCACAGCGGGATGAGGATCGGCACGAGGCAGAGCACAATAGACCAATGTTCAGTAGCCGTGAGGGCCGATGCCCGCTCACCGAGGAGCACCCGATACACGGCAAACAGCAACAGGCTGTGCAGCAAGTACAGGCTGTAAGCCATTTCGCTCAACAGGACGGAGGCCGGCCACTCGAGAATCCCGTAGATCGAGTTCCCACAGGCAATAATTGTGAATCCGGCTGTCAA
>CAZZGV010000365.1:0-1481 GCA_964654255.1 uncultured Legionella sp.
ATGCCATAGGCAGAACCATAGCGACCAGCGCCCGAATAACGGGAAAGAACATCGTTTGCGACATTCTCTTTGGTCTGGTCAATCATACCATCCAGATACGGGTTGCCCTGAAGATACCGGCCTGCAAGCGTGTCGTTTACAAGACCCTGAGCGCCCTTGATGCCTTGTTCGGCACCGGGGGCAAGTCGCCCGTAGGTGTCCATCTGCATACCAGCGTATTTGTTGAGCGTCGGCTGCTGCTGGTCAAATACTTGGCTTGACTGCTCAAGGCCCTTCAAAATATAGGGCTGCGCTGGTGCCCACGGGTCGTTCTTCTGAACCGTTTTCTTTTTCATGCTCGAATGTCCTTTACCAAATCTTCCCCGACCTTGACCCAGTTCCACTTGGCCAAATGCCTGTCCCAACCCTTGCGGCCTGTCAGTCGCATCCACTCCATGCCGCTATCCCGTGCGGCCCGCTCGATGACTGCAAGGAACCTGTCAGACGCATTCACAACGCGCCCGCCACACAGCCAAAGCTCTAATGTGTCCCCGTCCCTGCGGCTAACCAACGCGGCCTCGTCACTCATCCAAAGTTGCGCATGGCCGCTATCAATCAGCCTCGAACATTCGTCCCAAGTGTAACCACCCATTGAAAGCACGGGTGCGAGATATGCTTTAGCCTTTTCCAACTGTGCCGATGCGGGTGACGGCACATAACCGAAACTCATACCTCAAATTCACTTGTGACGCGCTGCGGACGCCCGCCCGAAGGGACATTGCCGCCCGTTGTCCCGCCTGTCTGGCCGGACTCTGTTGGCGTTGTAACTGTGCCGCCCGTTGTAACCGTGCCGCTTTGGTCGGTTTCCTGTGTGACCGTCAAAGCAGGCATTGCAATAAAGTCGTTCGAGTAATCAGGCAGAGCAAAGGTTGTCACACCGTCGCCCCCGAATGTGGCGCGTAGATAATCCCCAAGCTGTGGGAAGTCCGACATATTCAAGACTGAGCCATCACAAAGAAGATGGAACGGCACCGCGTCCTGTGTCGGCCTAAACAGCAAGTCGCCTACGTTGAAAAAGCCTTGTTGTATCGCTTTGAAGGCGTTTGCGGTCCTACGTTGGAAGTCATAGCCATCGGTCGGCACGGAAACCGCGTAGGTCGTCTTTGTGCATATGAAGGCATAAACAGGGGTCGTCACCGCCCTGCCCCCGGCTCACCCACATAATTAATGCCTTTGGCGTAACTCCATGTCGTGCCAGCGGCGATTTGGAACGTAGGACGAATGAACCTTGCGCTAAACCGCAATGGCATATCACCGGAAGTCGTCAGGCTCGTAAATGCCGTTGAACTGCCAGCATCTCCCAAGCGTTGCTTGCCCAGCAGTGTTAGCGTGAAATTGCTTGTCCCGTCGCAGTCGGGCCGCGCCATACGCAAGCAGGCCCGTTGGCCTTGGAACATTTCCAAATCAATGCCGGTAAACTTTGCGGCCATCGGTGTGCCGTC
>CAZZGV010000366.1:0-1253 GCA_964654255.1 uncultured Legionella sp.
GGGCAGACCATCCTGTAATGCGCGACATGACAAAAATCGGAGTAAACATCGGTGTTGGAATACCTGCAAAATGGTAAGCGCTAGCGCTATAAAAATCGAGATTAGGAAATATTTTTCTCTCTCGTCGCATCACTTCCTCAATGCGTTCAGATATCTTATAAAGAAGAAGATCGCCGGGCTCTTTTGCCAATTTTTTGGACCATTTTTGAATAATATCTGAACGCGGATCACAATTGGTATAAACACGGTGCCCAAACCCCATAATTTTAGCTTTGTTAGCTAACATAACCATCAACTGTTGTTCAGCTTCATCTGGGTTTTTAAAGCGTGCAATAAGCTCCATGGCAGCCTCATTGGCTCCGCCATGCAATGGGCCACGTAACGTTCCAATAGCACTAGTAATCGCCGAGTAAAAGTCCGAAAGTGTTGCTGCAGTAACTCGTGCTGCAAAAGTTGATGCGTTAAACTCATGTTCTGCATATAAAATAAGAGAGACATTCATCATATCTCGACACGGATTGGATGGCTCTTTACCATGAAGAAGCGCCAAGATATGTCCGCCAACCGTTTTTTCTTCACTTTCACCACTAATTTCTTTACCTAGATGATGATAAGCGTACCAATAAAGCAACATACCAGGAAAAATAGCTAATAAACGATCAGCAATATCGTATTGCTGGGAAAAATCAGCTTCAGGTTCAAGCGTACCCAACATTGAGCAGCCGGTACGCAATACATCCATAGGATGTGTATTAGCAGGAATTAGCTTTAATACCTTTTTTAGTGCCAGTGGCAAACTACGTAAACTTATTAATTTATTAATGTACGTAGCTAACTCAGCACGCGTAGGTAGTTGGCCGTAATGCAATAAATACGCAACTTCTTCAAACGTTGCATTAGCAGCTAGCTCATCTATGGAATAACCTCGGTAATTTAACCCCTTCCCTGCCAAACCTACTGTTGCAATAGCAGATTCGCCCGCAATGACGCCAGCCAAGCCAGCTGATTTAGTGACCATCCTGTCTCTCCATAAGTTGATCTAGTTTTTCTTCATATGCCTGGTAGTTTAATACGTCATATAAGTCATTACGCGTTTGCATATGATTAAGCATCGATTGCTGAGTGCCGTCATTCACAATAGCACGATAAACATTTAAAGCAGCAAACGACATTGCACGAAATGCACTCAACGGATATAAAATCAAACCGACACCGGCTTTTTTTAATTCATCTCGAGTGAACATGGGTGTTTT
>CAZZGV010000366.1:1263-1472 GCA_964654255.1 uncultured Legionella sp.
ATCTAGCGTAGTTAACGCTTCAGGAAAGATCATATCTGCACCCAATTCAATATAAAACGCTACTCGATCGAGTGCAGACTGCATACCTTCAGAAGCATAAGCATCTGTGCGTGCCATAATAACGAAATCAGGGTCAACTCGAGCATCTACAGCAGCTTTAATGCGATCGCCCATTTCTTGCGTTGAAACAATGGCTTTGTTAGGACGAT
>CAZZGV010000367.1:0-1469 GCA_964654255.1 uncultured Legionella sp.
TACTCAAATGAAACAAGTGATTGGTGGTATCTTGTGCCGGAAGCGGGGCAACACGTCTTTTTTTACAGCAAGAAAGCATTAGAATTAATAGCTGAAAAATACCAATATTCATTAGTAGTTAGCGGCGAATTCATTCTTTTTGTTAAGAACAATACTTCATCACTACGAATTAATCTTGCAAAAATATTACTTAAAAACCGAATCGCCCGATTAATAAAAAGCTACGTTGTTTTTCTGCCTACCCCTGGAGTATGGCAAGACCACTTAGATCAAGTGCAAAAACTTAAACAAACTCAATAAGATGTGCTTGAGAAAGTGCCCCCCTGTCTCTTCACCAACTCTGCAGCAATCCTCAAGCCTTTTAATTTTTTTCAAGCAAAACCAACCCTTCTAAATAGTAGACCAGGCAGCTTTACCCGTTTTTTTGAATCGACGCACCCACCAAGTTTTTCTATGGCTTGATAAGCCCATGCTGGGTAACCGTTCACGCCCTTTGTAAACCAAAGGGCTATGTAAAATAGTCTTAAATTGCTTTGATGAAAGAAAGGATACTCTTCTGTTACTGTTTACAAGTAGCAACAATTGAAAAGATACGCTCAACAAAGGACCTTCCGCACTCTACAAACAAACATGCCGAGTAATATTTAAGGCATACTGTTATTTGGCAAAAAAATAGTTTGATACGCATTCACATTATGGCTCTGAATTTTTTGCAAAAATTAATAACAACCTGCAAGCTACAATCCAAGAATGCTTTTGAGACGCTATCTCAGAGAGTAGATGACTATTTTAACCCTGATTCTCTTAATAATTTAACATAGGGGACGTGAGCTATTACCATATCTCAACATTCAGACCCTAGAACACGTCTAAAGGACATTATTTTTTTAAGCGTTACCTTCAATATTTTTCTAATTTTACCCTCTAGAGTTAATTTTCCGAAGTTATGCCATCTACTATTCATTAATTCCATTTCAATTTTTTGTATTTTATTTGACAAATTAACTAGCTCTTTGTTCAAGTTCTCCCTAGATTCATGAATGGCATTAAGCGTTCTAGTTTGAAGTACAACACTTTTTTTTGACTCAAAGAAATTCAAAATTTCAGGAATTGAACGCCTCCACGCAAGTCGTCCAGCTTTTACACTTTCATAGGCATTTTTTTGTATTCGATTAAAATCGATTGAACTAAAATCAATAGGTTGAACATTTGCCGCATCATATAATAAACCCGTTTCATTATGAGTAATATATTCATTCATAGCCGCAGCATTGTTAGCAATAACAACTTTACCCATTCTCATCGCATCTATAAAAGCAGCAGCACCACCCTCCATAAGCCTAGGAGCGATATATATACCAACATCTTTAAGAATATCCGTATATTCTTGCTTTTTTTCAAACCACTCAGAAAATTTAATATTATATTTTTTTACAATTTTAGAAGAAGGCTCGATAAACCTGTGATAG
>CAZZGV010000368.1:0-1462 GCA_964654255.1 uncultured Legionella sp.
AATTGCTTTTTTAAAAGAATACTCTTGTTCTTTGCCGTAATCTGTTTCTTCATCGGCGGGGTGATCGCCGTGCGATTTATCTATTGAAGAGACCCGGCAGCCCACTGGACGGCATGCACGTGGCTATTCGACTAAGCATATGAACAAACTACTACAAGCCGTCATTTTTGGTTCACTGTTCGGCTTTCTCCTGCAGAAGGGAGGCGTGGCGAGCTATCACGTCCTCGAAGGTCAACTGCTCCTGAAGGATTTCACGGTTATCAAGGTCATGCTGTCGGCCATTCTCGTGGGGATGATCGGGATCTATTACCTACACAGGACCGGGCGAACCAAGCTACAACTCAAGCCGACAAAAATTGTGGCCAACGTCCTTGGCGGCCTGATCTTCGGCGTCGGGTTCGCGCTGGCGGGCTATTGCCCGGGCACGGGGGCGGCGGCCTTGGGGCAGGGCGAATTGCCTGCCCTGATTGCCATGTTTGGTCTTGTCGCCGGGTCCTACAGTTATGCAGAGCTCTCGCAGACGCTGAAGGGCACGATTGAGACCTGGGGGGATTTGGGACGATTGACGCTCCCCGCTGCATTCGGCATGAACACGGGTGCCTTCGTGGCTCTGTTCGCGCTGTTATTAGGCGGCGTGCTGCTCCTGTTGCAGACCATTCAACCATGACCGGCTGATCGGATTTCCAACGTCCATGGTGCTGTAACGGACCGAGGAGTGAGATATGAGAAACGTCTTGTCGATGAAAAGCTGGTCGCCCTATGTGGTCGGGATAGGAATCGGGATGTTGAGCTGGTTCGCCTTCGCCTCGGCCGACCACCCGATTGGCATCACGACCGCATTCGAGTACACCAGTGCACTCGTAGAAACGTCCGCCGCGCCGGAGGTGACGGAATCCTACCTCGCGGACCTGGCCGAGAAGAACCGGCGCCCCAGAATTGATTGGGAATGGATGCTGGTTGTCGGGGTATTTCTCGGCGCGTACGTCAGCTCGAAGATGTCGGGGGATCGCCTCCAGGGCGAGCATGTACCGCCCCTGTGGCGATGGCGCTTCGGCGACTCAACGGCTCGGCGTTACCTCGGAGCCTTCGCCGGCGGCTTTATCCTGATGCTGGGGGCGCGAATCGCGCAGGGGTGCACCAGTGGGCATGCCATTAGTGGAACCTTGCAGCTTGCGCTGTCGAGCTGGATCTTTGCCGCGATCATTTTCATTGTTGGGATTGGGACGGCCTTCCTCATCTACGGAAAGGAGGGGCGCGCCCATGTTTGATGAACCTCATAAACTGGTGCTTGGCCTGGTCACCGGTATTCTGTTCGGCATCCTGCTGCAAAAGGGGCAGGTCGCGAAATTTCAGACGATCCTCGGCCAATTCCTGCTCAAGGACTGGACGGTCCTCAAGATTATGGCGACGGCGATTGCAGTAGGGACCCTTGGAGTGCATCTGTTGATCGCTGGAGGAGGGG
>CAZZGV010000369.1:0-1461 GCA_964654255.1 uncultured Legionella sp.
ACTCGCGGATATCAAGCAATTCAAACAACTAACACCGCAGCAAGAAGCCCTCATCCGAGATATTGATTCGCAAAAAGGACTCTATGCCGAGGCCGTGCTTTTAGGATCACGTTATCAAGGACTCTTTCGCGTGATTCCACCGCGTTACGTGCTCGCTCTGCTGCTCAATGAAAAAGCAGAAAAGGCTGAGCGATATGCGCTGGAACAACAATATGACGTGCTGAAAGCTGCCGAGATTGTAGCTGGGCGTTTAGAGAATAAAGCACAACGCCAACATGCAGAAGGGTGCTTTTATGAAGATTAAATTCACTACACTTTTCTTGAGCCTTCTCTGCTCGCCATGTCTTCATGCCGAAACTGAAAGCACTGAGCCACCACACCTAATCAACACGTTGCAAATGAGCATACATGTTGTCGGCAAAATGTTAAGCAACAGCCATTATAAAGTCATTGGCGAATGCACTTGGCTCGATGGTAAACCAATCCCCAAACCAGTGGTCACTCCATCTATCGAGCAATTTCTACCCGACTTAATCGTGACCGTTTCCAATAAACCCGAAGAAAATCCATGGTACGAAGCCGGAAAGCTCTTTGAAAACGCAAAGAGCCGTTCGCTCTACCAAAAGGCCTATACGAAGGCGACCGACTTTCCATTAGGATTCGGTGATGATGCCGGTCAAGCCACGACCATGCATATTAATGATGAACGCACTCGCGTTGTCGATGTCATCGGAAGTCCAGCGGCGTTTTATCGGATCCCTTATCTATCTCACAAACCTGAAACACGATTCGGTATGCCGTATTACCTCAGTGAGGCCGATGCGGTCATGGACAGAACTGAAATGGGTGAGATCGCTTACATGGCCGTTCACCCCCATCTATTAATCAATCACGAAATAGGCACTTGGGGGCATGAAATCCCACGCCTCATGCGCGTCACACAACCCTCTCGTTTTCGCGCATCCGTTGTCGCTGCCTTGCACGCCGTCGATATCGTCACTAATAAAACCGGCCTACATGTGACTAAAACCACGCAGAATTCCTGCGGTCATAACTGCGTAGTTGCCAATGTGATTTATGTCCCTACAGAAGAGAAGGTCATTTGGGAGGTATTTTTTCCCAAGAATCGCAACATTACCCCCGGCGATGCCAATGATGTTGGTGTCGAAGACGACAAAGACGGCAATGGAAATTACGTCTTTGTCGTCTGGAGAAAATACCGCGGCTGTATCCAGCATGAAGGAAAGCTGGTGAAAGGCTTGTCGCACCCCCACGTTGGTCAACCTCAAAAACGATAGGACACTATGATGAAATCGATTGCTTTAATGCTTGCCTCTTTAATACCAGTTGCCGCCTGTGCCGATTCATTCATGCCCAATGAATCGGACTATTATTACAAACTCGGAGGTTCCTCAAACCTCTACATACCACCCGTCAATAAAGACCAAGTCATCACCATTG
>CAZZGV010000370.1:0-1459 GCA_964654255.1 uncultured Legionella sp.
AAACTCAATGCCGCTTAACAGACAGGATTCCTCTTCGGCAATCACCTCCTCGTCCAGTCGGGGAAGCATAACGGTTCGCCCCCAGGGCGAGGGTAGATCCGGCACGAACATTCCGTGGTACCGCCTCGTGGGAGCGCAGAGCAACGTTTCGGAGGCATAACCACCGAGGCCATTCGTCACCAGCCATTCCCTGGAAAGCAGGGCATCATTGTCCTGAAGCTGCTCCAGCGGTATCGATAGAGTCATCTTGTCTTCTTGCAGCATGATCACATCATTCCGGTCCTGAATTGCGGGTCCCCTACGCAACCGCCCCTACTCACCGCGAACACCATACAAGGCAGCTGATCCACCCGGGATGACCCACCCGGTTTCTGTCAAGGGTTCAATGATTCCCGGCCCCCCGTACTCAGGCGCATCGCTCGACCAGACGAGGGCCCAGGTTTTCCCATTGGGCGGTGCAAGTAGCGGTTCGGGAGCCGGACGATAGTCACAATCCGGACCGAGATTGATCAGGAGCAGGCGATCGCCTCCCTGCTCGCCGTCATAACGTAAGACAAATGCGCCCGCTCCGATGACGGCACCGTCCACCCGCTCGCGAGCCTGTTGCGCGATGACCGGGTCTTCTCTCCGGAGGCGAAGCAAATCCCGATGCAATCGATAATGCTCGCCGTGGTGCATACCCTCCGACCAGTCGATTTTGGAACGCTGAAACACGGAAGGGTCGCGAGGATCGTCAACGGCCGCCTGAGCCGTGGGGGAGCCATAACTCGGAAACTGCGCGAGGAACTGCTTTCGCCCCTGGTGTATCTGCCGTGCCAACTCGCCCGGTGGAAAATCGGCAAAAAACAAGAAAGGAGCGGATGCTCCGAACTCCTGCCCCATGAACAACATCGGTGTCTCCGGGGACAATAGGAGCAGAGTCGTCAACGCGCGGTAGACACCGGGACCGGTTTTCTGGTGCAACCGGTCTCCCCGCAACTGATTCGCGACCTGGTCGTGGTTCTGTAGAAAAAAGACGAACTGCTCCGCCGGCTCCGATCCCACGACCGTTCCCCGCGGACGTCCCTGCCATTGATATCGCTGCCCTTGGTAAAGAAACGCCCGTTTTACGCAGGAAATCAGTTCCTGCGGCGTGCCCCGGTAATCGGAGTAATACCCTTCACTTCGGCCCGTGGCGGCCACACGCGTACTGTGGTGAAAGTCTTCGCTCCACACCGCGTCGAGCCCCCATCCCTGTTGCGCGACCGGTTGAATCGTGCAGACCCACTGGGATTCACACTCGGCGACCAGGATGATCGATCGTTGTCCTGCCGCCTTTCTGGCTGCCTGCGACAATTCCGCAAGCACGTGCACGGGGCTTTCATCGTGGAAGGCATGGACGGCATCCAGCCTGAGGCCGTCGAAATGAAATTCCTCGATCCAGTAACAGGCGTTCCGGATAAAAAACTCCCGTACCTCT
>CAZZGV010000371.1:0-1453 GCA_964654255.1 uncultured Legionella sp.
AAGAAGAGAGTGCTTTTGAACGCTCTCCTGAATTAAGAGAAGCATTGGTTATTGTTGACGCTCATAATTAAAAAGTTACGTAATTAAAATAATGGGACCGTTTCTATTTTTTCATCACTTAAGAAAGTAAAAAATAGAAACGAAAGATAAATGATACAAAAAACATCGGTATGATTACGGCCATTAAAAATCTCCAAAAAACAGGAGAAATGGCAGTCATATGCTCATCTTTAACAGAGATAAACAACACATTGGATAATGAGCTTAACAAAATCACTGAAGATAAGAAAAAAATGTCGGATATTAACTCCAATAGTCTAGATAGATCTAACTCATCATCGTTTCAAAGCGTAACAGATACAGACAGTCGGCCTAATAGCAAATTAGCTGAAAGTCGTCCAGAAAGCAGCCGATCAGCGCCATTATGGGGTTGCTTTTTCAAACCACGACCAGCAACCCCAGATGCGTCATCACTAATTTCTGCGTCCCCAGCCAGCTCAGCATATTCATCAGACACATATTCACCACTGCCACAACTATTTACGATTATCCCCCCCACAACACCTCAGCGTCCAACTGCAATCAGGCCTTCTGCTGATAATGCCCCTCACAGATCAACTGCCACAGAATCACTCTGTTAAAACAAGGCGCTGTAATTTATAAAACCATTACTGTTGGGCTACATGTCTTTTAGCCCACTCCCAAAATGCCCACCAAAACACCAGTTAAGCATTTTTTTTAAAATATGCGCTAAAAATAGATCAAAATATGTGTATAATATGATCTTTGTTAAAAATAATGTAGATAATTATGCTATTAACTAGGACTAAAATTTTAATTGACCAGGTATCATTTATACAAAAATTCAAATCCAACACTATTTCAGACGAAGAATTAGAAAGTTTGTATTATGGAATGCATAAGGAACGGCGATACTTTCAAGCAAGCGACACACAAAAACTGAATAATTGGGACAAACCCACTAATGAGTATCATAGCAAAACAGACACTATTATCGATCTTATCTTAAATATTGCGCCTGCTATGACAGACGAAACACTGCGTAACATAAACCTAAGATTAATCACAATTGAGCAACAATATGCCGATCAAAATCAGGTAATTTTTATGCGCAAGGCAACCCTCGCAAAATATTTGTGGGCATATGAAATGTTTCGAATTGAAACTAACACTCAACACAATAATGAAACAATAAAGCAATTAATAGATAATATGTATGTCCAAATTGAAGAAAGAGGAATAAAAGCATTAGATATAGACACGCTTAAAAGCTCGCTAACTATAGCTAAATTGCATCTATTGATACATCTTTTAAGTGAAAAAATTGAACTATTAAAAGATTCAAACAAATACCTCAAAAGACTCCAAGAATTCAAGGAGCTAAAATCAGAGGTGCAAACGGCTGTTGAAAATAATTATACAGAAAATAATA
>CAZZGV010000372.1:0-1447 GCA_964654255.1 uncultured Legionella sp.
TGAACTTGCAACCTTTTGGTTGACAGAAAGAAGCCAAATATCTCGATAAAACATAATTAATACATTTTGCATTAATTTTTGTTATAATTTAGCCACGGTACAGGCGGGGACGCCGATGACCGTGACATGATAAGATGATTTACCTCATCTATATCAATAGGTATTTAAAGAATGATTTAAACTTATCATGTTTTTAAATATCCCGGGGTTCAAGGGGCAGCGCCCCTTGGTTTCAAAATCATTAGGTGTTAAATATCCTAATGTAGAATGTAATCGCTGCCGATTATAAAATACTTCTATATATTCGAAGATACTTCGTTTAGCCTGCTCACGAGTCAAATAGTGCTCAAAATAAACATGTTCAGTTTTTAATGTATGGAAGAAACTTTCCATCGCTGCATTATCATAGCAGTTACCCACACCACTCATGCTGATGGTAATCCGATTCGCCTTAAGCAGTTCTTGAAACTCATGGCTTGTATATTGACAACCTTTGTCAGAATGATGCATTAATCCAGGCTGTGGTTTTCGATGAATAAGCGCCTGTTCTAAAGCATTTCGAACTAAACTTGTTGTCATGCGTTCATTCATAGAAAGACCGACAATACGTCTGGAATAAAGGTCCATTACTACTGCAACGTAAAGCCAACCTTCTGCTGTAGCAATATACGTGATATCAGCCGCCCAACGTTGATTGGGCTTCATTGCGGTAAAATCGCGATTTAACACGTTAGGAGCAACCTTGGCCTTAGGATTTACTTTAGTTGTTAATTTAAACCGTTTTTTCATTTTTGCCTGTATTCCTGATAATTTCATAAGGCGAGCCACTCGTTTTCTTGAGCATATTTCTCCTTCCAGTAGCAGGGCTGCATGTATTCTCGGGCTGCCATATATTTTTCGACTTTTATCATGAATTAGCTTTATTTTTGTTAAAAGTGATTTATTTTTCTCTTCACGTTTTGATGGCGTCGATCGAATAAATTTGTAATAACCATGACGCGATACGTTTAACATTTGGGACATCCTCTCTATCGAAAATTCAGTTGCATGCGTTCTCATAAATTCAAACTTCATTTTCTTATCGAGGAGAAGATGCCCAACGCTTTTTTTAATATATCACGCTCCTCGCGAGCAATCGCTAATTCTTTACGTAGCTGCGTTAATTCTTCATCTGCTGGTTTTTGATGCCCTTTGCCTGGAAAAGAATTTTGTCCATCTTTTTTATAATCACCTACCCAACCTGCTAAAGTAGCTTCTGGAACACCTAATTCATCTCCAATTTGCCTATAACTACGCCCACTTTCTAGATACAATTTAACAGCACTTAGCTTAAATTCTTTATCATAACTTCTTGTGTTTCTCTTGCTCATTTATACACCTCAAAAATGTAACAATATTATACATTTTATTCGGCTTTAATGTGTCAACTTTATGGTAGCAAGATCAG
>CAZZGV010000373.1:0-1440 GCA_964654255.1 uncultured Legionella sp.
CGTTGGGTTATCGCTGGCCGCCTATCTTTCGGCTCTGATTCATTTCAATCACTAAAACTTAGCTCATCCATTTGTTTAACCCACCAAGGGGAAATAACTTCCCCTCATGGGCTGGTTATTTCTCTGTTTATTGGAGACTTAACCATGCAACAAATCACCTCGCACATCCCAAGAACAGAACAAGCCATCTTTAATCTAATCCGTAACGTTAACGAGCTTTGCACTTTGCAAAATGAGTTATCAATTCAGGATATGGATCAAATTGAACAGGAGTTAGAGATACTTCGTTCCACTCTTCATCGGAAACGCGCCTTTGCCAGATGGGTTTTCCCATGTGTTGTCTAAACTGAAATGCCTTTCTAAAACCACAACCCCAGTGGGAGCAAGCCTCCCGTTTGGGTTGCGGCTGGCTCTCCTGCACCATCAAGGAGAAAACAATGGATACCCCAAAAATTTACGTGGCCTGCCTTGCTGCTTACAACAGCGGCTATCTCCACGGCATTTGGTGTGATGCAACGCAAGACGAAGATGGGATTTACAAAGACATCTACGACATGCTTGCAAAAAGCCCTGTGGAGGGAGGAGAGGAGTGGGCGATTCACGACTACTCAGGATTTGGTGATGCAAAGCTCGACGAGTATGAAAGCATTCTACATGTGGTCAAGCTCGCCGAATTCATCGACGAACACGGAGAATTGGGCGCCACCCTTTTGGGTGACTACTCAATCGATGACGCACAAACACTGCTGGAGGATCAGTATCATGGAGCCTATGACAGCGAGGTCGATTTTGCCCAATCTATTTTTGAAGAATGTTACAGCGATGCGATACCGAAAAATTTGATCTACTACATCGATCACGAAGCATTTTCTCGTGACTTGTTTATGAGTGATTATTTTTCTCTTGAAGCCCAAGGACGAACGCATGTTTTTTCTCATCACTAGCCCCGTTCAGGGGCTTTTTTATTTCAGAAAGAAAACATAACGATTGACTTAATAAACGTATCGATTAAAATAAGGAAACGATTCGTTTTATATGTTGGAAAATCTCATCATGAATAATTATGCCGTTAATGAAAATTATCGCAGCTTCAACCAAGTTACTCAAACAAAAACCATGAACATCATCGAGGCCTCCCAATTTCTTGGCGCACACAAAGAAACAGTACGCCGACGCGTTGCCAGCGGTGAAATTCCCGCTGTGAAAATTGGCAGGGGATGGAGATTTATCGAATATGATCTTGTGTTGTATATGCGTTCCAATTATGCTGACCGTGTTACATCGCAAGGCGCTGCAAGCAGGAGAGAGAAACAATGGCGCTTTACAAAAGAAACACGGTTTGGTGGGTCAGCTTCACCCATAATGGACAAAGAGTACAACGAAGCACTGGGACTCCCAATAAGGTAGCAGCTCAAGAATATCACGATAAATTTAAAGCTG
>CAZZGV010000374.1:0-1438 GCA_964654255.1 uncultured Legionella sp.
TTCTTCCCTGTCCACAAGAACTGTGGACGGACTGTGCGCAACCATGTGGACAGACACCCTCCGGCAGTGGCTGCGTAGGAATGTCTGCACTGTGCTTAATAATTAGGCGGCAGGGCGTGAGGTTTCTCAGCAGGAAAGAACCCTGTTCATTTTTGAGCAGTTGCAATCGACAGACAGTGAGCGGAGGACGAGTAGATCTCGACTCGGACGCCTCGTCCGCCGCTACTCCATTGGGAGGATGTCGAAAATGGCCGCTCGTTCCACACGACCAACATCCACCCATTGCTGAGCCAGTGGAATGAGCGTCGCCAATCGCTCCTCGACAGCTGCCAACCGTTCACGGATCACCGTCGGCTTGTGCTGAGCCGTGACACGAAGGAATGTGCGGAGGCCATGAAGGAACTGGCTGATATTCGCCGCGTCGACGTGTTCGGCAGCATCAGAGAGCGCATCAATTTCGACAAAGAGGGGTTCCAGTGCCTGTGGCGGGAATAGGCGATCCTCACTCGTGTGAACAACTTGCTTGAGCGTGGTAATGACTGCCGGAATATGTCCCTGCATAAGCGCGAGAAATCGCTCATCCAACTCATCCAGTTCCTGCAACAGTCGCCCGATGGCACGCGCATCCACGACGCCTGCACCTCGTTCCGCCTCTTGCTCGGCGCGCCGAATGACGGTCTCCAGCACATCGCGCACCGGTTGAAGCGATCGACCTCGTACCTGGTGCAACCGCCTCAAGGCGTCAAGCATGGAGGCAGCAGGGGGTGGGGCTGAAGGCGCGTCATCCGGCCTGTGCGCCTCGGCAATGCCTCGCGCTTCGGCGGCCACTGGCTCAGGCGTCACAGGCTGTTGTACAGCGGCGGCACTATCGGAATGTTTCTCGAGCGGCCGCTCCACCGGCTGAATCGCCTGCACCATCTTGCTGATGTCGAGCAGCCCGGCTCGAAGCGAGGCCACGTGGTGGGCGGCCACGGTGCGCTCATGTTTTGCGGCGGCTTGAAGCAGCGGCAGCAGTCGCGTCGCCATGTCCTCCACGGCCGTGAGCCCGACGGTCGCAGCGGATCGCGCGAGGTTGCTGACGCTCTGCCACAAAATCGTGGTCAACTTGGCGCGGCGTGCCTGTTCATTCGTCATGTCCAACCGCTCAAGCGCCGTCTGAATCTGATTGAGCCATTCCCGGGCCTCCAATACGAACAGGCCGAGAATTTCCCGACGGACCTGCGGACCCTGCTCAGACCCTTCGACAACCGGCTGGACCTCCGTCGGCTGCGTAGCAGCCTTCGGTTGCTCCACTGCCGCCTGAATCACCCCCGCAATCGCATCCAGACTCTCGAGTAAGGCGGCAAACTGATCCGTTGCCCTCGTCGGGGGCGTGGGGTGTTCGGCACTCGTCGGTTCAGCCGCGAAAGTGACGCGTTCCAAGGCCGGCGGATCGACC
>CAZZGV010000375.1:0-1434 GCA_964654255.1 uncultured Legionella sp.
ATTTAGTTACTGATCTTTGCATCTCGCCTCGTACGATTATAATATACTTCGATATACTCAAAAATAAGCCATTTAACGTTTTTGAGGTAAGCTGGAAAAGATGGAGTCCAACGTTTCTGTAAAATGCTAGAAATGGAGGACTGATATGGAAAGGATACCAAGAGGGATTTATACGCAGGAATTTCGCGCGCAGGCGGTACGTCTGCACGAGGTTGAGGGGCTGACGATAGCCGAAGTGGCGAAGCGGTTGTCATTGCCGGGAGGAACGCTGAAGAACTGGGTTTATGCGGCTCGGCGGGACGAATTAGGTGAGGTGGGCAAGAACCGGAAACCGCTGACCGATGTGGAAATGGAACTGGCTCGGGTCAAACGCGAGTTGGCCGAAGTCAAGATGGAGCGTGACCTGCTAAAAAAGGCGGCGGCCTACTTCGCGAGGGAGTCGCGGTGAAGTACGGCCGCATGGAAGAATGGCGACAGCAGTACCCAATAGCGATGATGTGTCGAGTTTTTGATGTATCCGAAAGTGGCTACTACGCCTGGCGGGATCGCCCCCTGTCCAGACGGGCAAAAGAGAATGCCCGCCTGGAAGTCGAGATTCGAGCAGCACACCAGCGTACCCGCGAAACCTGTGGCCCGGAGCGACTGCAAAGTGATCTGGCCGACCACGGCATCCGAGTGGGTGTAGATCGCATCAAGCGCATCCGCAAGAAACTGGGGCTCTGCTGCAAGCAGAAACGGAAATTCAAGGTGACTACCGATTCCAAACATAACTTGCCAATTGCACCGAACCTGCTGGAACGGAACTTCACCGTGGCAGCGCCAAACCGGGCGTGGGTGAGCGACATCACCTCAATTTCGACTGACGAAGGCTGGCTGTACCTGGCTGGGCTGAAGGATTTGTTCAACGGTGAACTGGTCGGCTATGCCATGAGCGAGAGGATGACGAAAAACCTGGTCATGCAGGCGCTGTTTCGGAGTGTTTTCGCCAAGCATCCGGCCAAGGGGCTAATTCTCCATTCGGATCGCGGCAGCCAGTACTGCGCACATGATTACCAGAAACTGCTGGAGCAATTTGGCATGACGGCATCCATGAGCCGCAAGGGTGATTGCTGGGATAACGCCCCAATGGAAAGTTTCTGGGGAACACTCAAAAATGAGCTGGTTCACCATCGGCGCTACCACACCCGAGCGCAAGCTATTCAGGAGATTACCGAGTACATCGAGATCTTCTATAACCGGCAGCGAAAACAGGCACGTCTTGGCTACCTGTCACCCGCTGCCTTCACACGGCGATATTATGAAAATCTGCTTGCCGCCTAACCCGTTGGACTCCACGATTGCCAACCGATCTCACTTTTGATTTTGTTGATGGCAGGCAGTGGAGGCACATTGAGCTTACGCTGGATGTGAATGATCCCGTTATGGGAGGTATCT
>CAZZGV010000376.1:0-1421 GCA_964654255.1 uncultured Legionella sp.
AACCGCCCGTCGTCGACCCTGAGCCCGTAGACCCCAAAGGCATAGCCTGTGACGGAGCGAGGGACAGGGCCGATGTCTTCCTTAAACCCGAACAGTTGCTTGGGCTTAGAGCCCGAACGAGCAAGGAAGGGAGCCGGAGGATGGCACAGATCAGAGCGGTTGTCGGCCTCGATGTTGCCAAGGACAAAGTCGATGCTTGTATTCGCTCGGCGTCGGCCGAGCGGACGTTTGCCAATACCCCGGAAGGTCATCGCGAGCTGTTGAGCTGGCTTTCCGAGCATGCCGTCGGCCGGGCGGTGATGGAAGCGACCGGCGGCTACGAACAGAGCTGGGCGAGTTTGCTCGACCAGGCCGGTGTAGAGGTGGTGATCGTCGATCCCAGGCGGGTCCGCCACTTCGCCAAGTCGGCGGGCCAGCGGGCCAAGAACGACCCGATCGATGCCAGGATGATCGCCTGGTTCGCGACGACCTTTACCGACCAACCAGGCAAGCCTCGCAATGGCGCGCGCCAAGCTCTCGAGCAGCTGGTGACGGCCCGACTGGGCCTGGTCGACCTGCAGACGCGGATTGGCAATCGGGCCGAGCACGATCAGCCGACCGAAGCGCGCAGAGCCTATCGGGCCGTCTTGAAGGGGCTCGCCACGCAGATCGCCAAGCTGGAGGCCGCGATCGCCGCCAGGCTCAAGCACACCGAGTTCACCGAACGCGCCGCCATCATCCAAAGCACGCCGGGACTGGGCGGTACCGCATCGGCCGGCGTGGTCGCCTTCATGCCCGAGCTCGGCCATGTCGATAACCAGGCCGCCGCTGCCTTGGTCGGCGTCGCCCCCTACGACGACGACAGTGGCGACCGACACGGCCAGCGCCACATATCGGGCGGCCGCCACAAGCTGCGCAAGCTGCTCTTCATGCCGATCCTTGGCGCGGCCACTCAGCACAATCCGGTGCTCAAGGCCTACTACGAGCGTCTGCTGGCCCGCGGCAAGCTGAAGAAAGTCGCCCTGATCGCCTGCATGCGCAAGCTGATCACCATTCTCAACACCATGCTCAAGCGCGGCGAGAAATGGGATCCCACCAAGCACCTCCCGGCATGAGCTGGGCCAGCGGATCTTCTGGCCGATGGCATAACGCTTGCGACTGGACGTACAGTGGCCGTGCCGGCGAAGCGGAGACGGGCTCTGCTGGGGAGCAACCCGTTGAGGAATAGCCGGCAAGAAACTCACAGTGATGACGGCGTGACCGGTTGGCCCTGCCTGCCGGCCACGCCGCTTGCTGGCCGCCGTACTGCGCCTACCGTCCATCACTGTAGATTTCTTCATGCCTCTAAAACCCATGCCGGCCACAGCACAGTTGCTCCGTCGCGTAAGACGCGACACCTCCCCGGCGAAGCCGGGGAGGAGGGTCGGTTACGCCTTGCGTAT
>CAZZGV010000377.1:0-1405 GCA_964654255.1 uncultured Legionella sp.
AACCTGCGACCCTCGCCTTGTAAGGGCGATGCTCTCCCAGCTGAGCTAAGCACCCGAAATCTTATCCTTTTTGTACAGCTTCTTTTAAGGTTTTGCCAGCTTTAAATTTAGCAACACGTGAAGCTTTTATCTGTAGTGTCTGTCCTGTCTGCGGATTTCTACCGGGTCGCGCAGAACGATTACCTGTTGAAAAAGATCCGAATCCTGGCAAAACTACTTGATCACCACTTTTCAGCGCGTCTGTCACAGTCATCATAAAAGTATCTAATACTCTATTTGCGTCTGCTTTTGTTACACCTGAACTATGAGCAATTGCTTCAACCAATTCACTTTTGTTCATCTTTTCCCCTTTGCAGTTTATTCATCCGTTATCTGGAGTTGATTAAATCAGATCATCTAACTCTAGTCAAGCCGTTACGTCCCTGAAGCCCCGCCAGTAGCGGGCAACGACGAGAATATACCTCTAATCATTGGGCGTGTAAATCATTATTTACATTTTTTTTTGTACTTGTTTGTTTATCTGCCAAATTTGAGGAAATTACGGCCTCAGATACTAGTGGACTACGCTGTAAAGCTATCGCTAATACCTGCTCAATTGATTTAACAGGATGAATCGTTAATTTCCTAAGAATATTATCCGGGATCTCTGTTAAATCTTTTTTATTTTCCTCAGGAATAATAATTTGTTTAATTCCTCCGCGATGAGCTGCAAGAAGTTTTTCTTTTAAACCCCCAATCGGCAGAACCTGTCCACGTAGGGTAATTTCTCCAGTCATAGCCACGTCTGCGCGCACGGGAATTTGTGTAATCACCGAAACTAACGCCGTGCACATGCCTATACCCGCACTTGGGCCATCTTTAGGCGTAGCGCCCTCGGGGACATGAATATGAAAATCATTTTTTTCATAAAAATCGTCTGGAATACCTAACGATTTTATACGGCTTCTTACCACCGTCATTGCAGCATGAATAGATTCCTGCATAACTTCGCCCAATTGCCCTGTATGCAAGGTTTTGCCTTTTCCAGGCATCATCGATGCTTCAATTGTAAGTAACTCACCGCCGACGCTAGTCCATGCTAAACCAGTTACCTGGCCTACTTGATCAAAATTTTCTGCTGACCCATAATGATATTTTTTTACACCTAAATATTTTTCAATATTTGAACGAGAAACATGAATTTTTTTCTCTCGTTTACTCGTTAAAATATCTTTAACCACTTTACGACAAACATGGGCTATATCACGCTCGAGGTTACGCACGCCGGCCTCTCGTGTGTAATGACGTATAATTTCATGAATAGCACCCTCGCTAATCTCAATTTCATCATTTTTTAACCCATTCAGTACTAATTGCTTTGGTACTAAATACTGAGCTGCAATATGGGCTTTTTCATCTTCGGTGT
>CAZZGV010000378.1:0-1404 GCA_964654255.1 uncultured Legionella sp.
CGTACTAAAGCACTCCAACGCAATTTTCAATAAGAAGCCCAATCTGGATTGCTTCACTTCGTTCACAAAGATGGATTGTTAAACAATCTCTTTATTTTGCTTTTTAACTATTCGTCGCTGCTTTCGAACTTTCTGCAAAGCCATTAACGTTTGCAATGGCCCAGAAAGACCATAGAACATAAAACCAACAAACAGCACCACCGATGGATTTGCAGCGATAGCAACAAAGAGAATAACAATAATCAGTATATGTAAAAAAGGAACTTTTCCTTTAAAATCCAGCTCTTTAAAACTGTAATATCTAACATTACTCACCATTAACACAGCAGCTATCACAGCAAGTACTGCAGCGGTTATTGAGAAAAATACATGTGTCCAACCATTTTGATAACATAACCAAACAAATGAGGACATAAATGCAGCTGCTGGTGGGCATGCCAATCCCTGAAAATAACGTTTATCTGCTGTTTCTACCTGCGTATTGAAACGAGCAAGCCTTAAGGCCACGGCTGCAGTGTATATAAATGCAATCAACCAGCCGACTTTTCCAAGCCCCTGTAAACCCCAACTATACAGAAGTAACGCGGGAGCAACACCAAATGTCACCATATCAGACAAACTGTCATATTCTGCACCAAATGCAGTCTGAGTATTGGTCATACGCGCAATTCGCCCATCCAGTCCATCTGCAATCATGCCAATAAAAATAGCGATAACCGCAACTTCATACTGCATTTTTAATGAAGCAACCATCGAGTAAAAAGCCGCAAATAAGCTGCCAGTTGTCAGTAAATTAGGTAATAAATAAATTCCCGAACGCTGTTCTTTTTGCCTCACAACACAAGCCTCATCAGTAATCAATCAGTCTCATACTACCATAATTGGAATAAATCCCGCCACGTCTTAGAAATAAAGTCTACAAAATAGCCGTTGCAGACCCGGATGATGCTATACTATACACACTGTTTTATATTCTGTAGTTAGCTAGAATGACCAAACCCGAAAACAAAACCATTGTGATCGAAGGCGTCACCGCTCAAGGGAAAACATTTCGCCCCAGTGACTGGGCTGAGCGTATGAGTGGCACAATGGCTAGCTTCAAAAATAGCCGCATTCATTATTCACCTCTTCTACAGCCAAGTGTTAATCATGAGGGTTATAAATGTGTATTACTTGATCCTAAACTAAAAGAATCAAGTCCACAGGTTTATCAAGCAATTTTAGAATTTGCTAAAGCTAATAATCTTAAAATTTGTGGTGAAGATCAATAAATCTTCACCTCCTCTTTTGTCATATTTTGAGTGATGAACGTCCATGAGACTTACCGAATCTATAACTAGTTCCGAATCTAGCGTTGATTTTTCTTCTGTAATATTGCGAGAAGCATTAGCAAATAACCTCACT
>CAZZGV010000379.1:0-1399 GCA_964654255.1 uncultured Legionella sp.
GATGCAAGTAGGTCTTGCTCAGCGTGAATTGCCGGTTCATGTGGTGAATGAATATTGTCACCCTGATCGGTCGTTTTCATCTAGGCCTGATTTTAATGAGGATATTTTACCTAGAAACATGGGATTTTGTGATTATTCTACCGGTGATGAGACGCTTTGGTTTCCGTTGGTTATTTCTGAAGACTCTGGTCTTGGTGTTGATTTTGCGTTATGGCGAGGGGCTTGTCTGCGGCCTGCACGTGGATGGGCTGGCTCGTTAGACGCCGCGCGTCTTGATTTGGAGGCTGTTAGCCGTCTTGATGAAGTAAGAACCACCGATCTCAATTGTTCGCAAGAGAACTTGTTGCCAATACATCGAGGACCAGATTATAGATCTGTATTAGACAGGTAGGCTCCTTGACTTGCTCATTGTTGATGAGTTCTGTAGAGTTCATTAATTATTGTTAAATGAGTTTTACCTTTATGCAACAGCGTTTCGTTCATTTGCGAGTACATACTGAATTTTCTATTGTAGATGGATTAGTGCAAATAGCTCCTTTGCTAGATGTGTTACCGAAGAAATCCATGAACGCTGTTGCAGTGACCGACGTTTGTAATTTTTTTGCTGTTGTTAAATTTTTTCAATCAGCAATATCTGCAGGGATTAAGCCTATTTTAGGTTGTGATTTACCCTGCCATTTTCCTGAAAAACCAGATGTGCTTTCGTCTTTGGTCTTGCTTTGTCAAAATGAGCAGGGTTATCGAAATTTGACTCGTTTAGTTTCCAAAGCTTATCAAGATGGCCAATACAATGGTCAGCCACGTGTTCAGCATGCATGGATTGCTGAGCATGCTGAAGGATTAATTGCATTGTCAGGTGGTCGCTTCGGGACGATTGGACAAGCGCTGTTGGCTGATGATGAGCGCACTGCTCATTAAGGTTGCAAGCAGTAACACAAGACGACGATAGGCAGTGAATATAACGAGTGGCGCAATCACCAGCATGGGTAGTAGTGCAATCGTTGCCAGATAACCCAGATAAAAGATGATTGTCAGCATGACAATTAAGCAAGCATAGCCCAAATGCACCATGGCAAGTTGTTGCTTGAGCGGATGAAGCACAACAACATAGCGTAAGCCAATCAACCAAAATAAAATAATATTAATTAAATAAAACCATTGACACCACAGGTAGAGGGTTATTTTATCAGAGCTTGGCTTCATGTGTTGTAACAACCATGGTCATTAATTTTGATATTTTAGCAAAAATTCATTGTGTTTGTATTTAGGCTCACGATACCATCAAGAAAATTTAATGATATCCTTTGCATAAAGATACCGAATCGATGCTAATGACAATGATGATGACTATCATCCAAGCGCTGCTTGCTTTTATGATAAGCACCTTGTTATTTGATTT
>CAZZGV010000380.1:0-1396 GCA_964654255.1 uncultured Legionella sp.
TTGCCAAGACGATCTTGTGCTAAACCACCCAACACTACAATATCACCACTCTCAACATGTACAGAGGTCACAATTGAGCTTATATTGAATGTAGGGGTTGAACCGACATCAATTGGGTTAAGTGTTTCTAATGTATCATTACCTTGATCAATTTGCATTTGAATACCTCTGCCACGAGTAATTTGTGGTCTCACGTATAAATGCAAGGCAACGTTAACCCTATCAAATGTAGTGTAGGGGCTGGCTGTTGTCGTTGCATTCGCGTTATTGGGGTAGGATGAAGATGCAACAGATACTTGTTTACCGATAAGAATCTTAGCTTGTCGATTATCCAACACAACAACGGAAGGCGTCGAAAGAATATTTGCTCTATGTTGGCGTACAAGCGCATAAATTTGTGCCTGAAACTGATTAACTGATGTTCTAGAGTTAATAATAGCAAAACCTGGACGGAATGAATCAGCAGAGAGTGTTTTTTGATCAATGCTTCCCCATTCGATACCCAAGCTATTGAAGTCAGTTTCATTTAATTCGGCAACCAATGCTTCAATCAGTAATTGTGCGGGCTGGATATCAAGTTGGCTAATAATAGATTTTAGTGTGCGAATGAGCGATCTGGGTGCATTGATAATAATAGAGTTTGTATTAGGTTCAGCAATGATTTGCACAGTTGGCTTTGTTGAACCCTCATTTTGTGTGCTTGCCCCTGTGGTGTTGGGCGCTTCATTTGGATTTGATCCTGTTGAATTAGCTGAGGGGGCGGTCATATTACCACTGCCAGAAGAAAAATTAACAATACTAGATGAGGGGTCTGTGCTGTCTAGCGTTGGTCTTGTGATGGTGCCGATGGTGGTTCCTACATTGCCACTGAAACTTGCTTGAGCTACCCCAGCTAGAATGGGAACAACATCTTCTGCACGGAGATAATTGAGATAAATGACTTGTGTATTTGCTCCATCACCACTTGGCGCGCTTTTATCGAGTTGTGAGATCAGTAAACGTAATCTAATACGTTCTGTTTTACTTCCACTTAGCAAAATTGAGTTGCTACGATCGTCAGCGGCCAACGTAGTTTGACTGTGCCCAGCTACACCACTAGGTTGTATTTTTACAAGATCTTTTAGAGTTGCTGCAACATCCATCGCTAATGCATGTTTTAAAGGTACTACGTCAATACCATTAGCGGATGATGTGTCGACCTGTTTAATAATAGTGGCTAACTGTTTAATATTGTTGGCACGACCAGATAAAATTAACATATTGGATGGTGGATAGGCTGACACACTGCTCCATTGAGGCATCAGAGGCCGTAGTACCGGAACTAATTGCTCAGAGGGGACATAATGAACAGGGATAACTTGCACCATCATATCATCACCCTTAGGAGGGTGTTTTA
>CAZZGV010000381.1:0-1394 GCA_964654255.1 uncultured Legionella sp.
GGATGTACAGACAAAATAAAACTCGTTTACTCGACATTGCTAAGAAGCGTGTATTTTGACCGTCTATGTCCATCGAGAGAGGGGCCGCATAATTTGTTTACTTTCAGGACTACCTCAGATCGACGCAAAACAATGTCTTTTACTTTTAGGAATTAAAGAAGATCGCTACCAATTCCTGCTTCAGTGGACAGTCCTCCACGCGTGGGATCTAACGGCCATGCCATCGTGGCCTTGCTGGCGGAGGAGCGGCTCACCCCGCAGACACGCACGGCCGTAACCATCTTGCTGGAAGGCATGAAGGCAGCATCCCAGTAGCGAGAGAAGGTCCGTCGTCTACGTGGTCGGGCTGACACGGGGATGGTAGAAGATGTGAGGCTTCGAGGCCTCTCTGTTGCAAAGAACATGAGTTCCCCCCTATGTGGATCTTCATCCCCCGAAGAGAGTCGTGAGCCCTGCTCTCCTAAATCCTAGAGACCTCCAGATCCACAGTGTGGTAGTCTCCGTCCGGTTCAAAGCCCGGGCTGAGGATATGCGATGATCAGCACCTATTCACTTCCGTCGCTCACATTCTTGGCCCGTTTCGCACTTGCCGCATGGACAAGTCTCCGGAACTCATGGACCGGATGAGTGCAACTGATTTATTGCGATGGCCTGTACCCCCCACTTCGATAGGCGCACTACGGTTCGATCCCATTCGGCATCAAGGAGGTCACAATTGGTTCACATCACATCAAGCCGTGCGTGGAGAAAAATGACGAGTGGTGGCCTCCTGTGTCTTTTGGTTGTATTCAGTGTCGGATGTGGTTCCATACAGGTGATGACTCCGGTCCTCAATGAAGATAATGCCGACAGCATTGCAGATGAAGTGACGAGGTCGTACCATTCGACGTACTTCGCTTATCACACGAGGCTGGGTGATACCAAGTCGGAACCAAGTAATATGTTCGCCCTGGAGGAATCAACCACAGCTGCACGAGGCCTTTCAAAGGCGCTCGTGGCGAGAGACTGGAGTGGGACACGCTATGTCGTCTACGCCAAGTCACTCGGCCAGTGGAACTATATTGTGCAAGTGAGCGAACACAAGCCCGATGGCGAGGTGATCCATATGCTTTACCGAGTGACCGCCTACAAGGATGCCATCGGCGGGTGGGAATACATGAACCTCAAGGAGATTGCCTCGAAGGACTTCACAATTACTGAGATGGGCAGCGGTGTCTCAATCCCAGAAGTCAACAAAATCATTTTTGACGAAATCGCGAGTGCGAGATACCCAGGCAGAATCCGGGAATTCGTGGGTGGTTTGTCAGAGGCGCGAACATCAGAGAGACATGGCATCATAAGGGGCGGGTTACTTGTGCCCGAGCGAAATGCGGAGGTGGTGAAAGCCTTCTGGA
>CAZZGV010000382.1:0-1393 GCA_964654255.1 uncultured Legionella sp.
GGGCCTGGCCCCGGTCCTGGATGTCGGAGGTTCGCATCGTGCGGCGATCTGCTCTTGAGGAAGGTGCGCCTTTCCAAACGGCACGGTGACAACGAAGGTACTGCCCTGGTCCAATTGACTCTCCACGCGGACGGTCCCTCCGTGTAGTTGGACCAACTCCTGGACGAGTGCCAGACCGATCCCGCTTCCTTCATGAGTCCGGCTGCGCGTATTCTGCACGCGATAGAAGCGCTCGAAGAGTCTTGGGAGGGCATCCGCTGGAATGCCGACGCCGGTATCTTGGACACATAATTCCGCCCCGTTCGACTGCGCATGCAGTGAGAGCGTGATGTCGCCGTGGAAGGTGAACTTGAAGGCGTTGCTGAGCAGGTTCAGAACGATCTTCTCCCACATGTCCCGATCGACATACACCGGCTGCGGCAAGGGCGAGCAGTCGATACGAAAGCCCAATCCTGCCTGCTCTACAGCCGATCTGAACTGGCTGGCGAGTTCTGCGCTATAAGCCGCCAGGTCGGTCGGCTCGTAACGTGCCTCGATCCGCCTGGCTTCCAGGCGCGAGAAGTCGAGTAATGTGTTGACCAGCTTCAACAGCCGCAGACTGTTTCGATGCATCACTTGGAGGGGGAGTTCGTCGGGACGCTCACGAAGTACTTCCTCCAATGGTCCGAGCATGAGAGTGAGCGGGGTTCGAAACTCATGACTGACATTGCTGAAGAACGCAGTCTTAGCGCGATCGAGTTCCGTCAAAGCCTCGACCCGCCGCTTCTCAGAGGAGTAGGCCTCCGCGTTGGTCAGGGCTCCGGCGATGTGAGACTCGACCATAGTGAAGAACGAACGGTAATCGGCATCGAGCGGGCGGCGAGGGTTTATCCCGGCCACGAGGATGACTGCACGGCCATCCCAGCGCACCGCACTGAGCGGCATGAGCAGGGCCTGCCTGGTCCGCTCAGGCCAGGGCTCACAGGAAAGGGGACCGAAACGCTCGCCTATATCGTCAACGACGACCGGTTTCCCTTCTTGGAGAGGAGCTGACAGCGGCCATCCGTTGTCGGGGTCCTCCCCTGTGAGACTCACGGTCTGTGGCCGCGCCGGACTTTCCTGAGACAGTCCCGTGGAAGCGATCAAGTGCGCGTGCCGGCGGTCCCGATCGATATGGTACAGGAGGGCAAAGGGGACATCGGCTGGATCCGTGGCGAGAGCTTCCACGGCCAGACGGCAGGCATCCTGCTGGTTATGGGCGGATCCTGACCGGGAGGCCAGTTCGCGTAACAGGCGCATGCGCCGGTCGTTCAGAACCCGATAGGTGGTTTCCTGGACGATATTCAGGATACCCTCGACCGCGCCGTTTTGGCCCCGGATCGGGTTCAAGCTGTAGTCGAAGTAGCATTCTTCC
>CAZZGV010000383.1:0-228 GCA_964654255.1 uncultured Legionella sp.
CTTTGGCGGCGAACCGGCCAAGGGTGTTGCTTCCAGCGTCGTTAAGTTGATTTCCTGCATCGGGTCAGCGCCATTGGTCGCTATCCCTACGTCGCCAAATTGCGCAAAGCGCCAACGCTGATTGCCTTGCGTGGAAAAGCCCGCCTTGATGCTTTGCCAGCCCGTTCCGTAAGCCTTGTAAAGGTTAGTCGTGGTTCCCGCTATGATCGAGCCGACACCTTGACTGTT
>CAZZGV010000383.1:238-1392 GCA_964654255.1 uncultured Legionella sp.
CGTAAATGCCGCTGCACCTCGCACAGCTTCGGGAAGGGCTATAAAGTCAACTTCCCAACTGCCGACAGGCCGATAACCATCGGGCATGGGATACACGCCGTCCGCCGTCCGCAGGAAGCCATCGTTAAGCCTTGCTGGACGGTCAGGGGCAAGAGGCCCTAGCTGCCAATACACTAGCTAAAAGCCCTTGCTGGGCGCATCATCGGATTGGCCCCGATACGCTTTCTAATGCCTTGGTCGTTCAATGTCGCAATCGCGTCCGCAACGGTGCTGTTCCAAAGCCCTATGCGCTCGTCATTCCATCCGAATGCTTCACCAGCCGCCAAGGAACCGGCAAGGTAAATGTCGGGATGGCTGGTCAATAACCAGTTGGTCGAATTGGACGCGAGCGCCGGTATTTTCTGATAATAGGAGACGTAAACGGTTGTCCCTGTGGTCGGGACAGGCGCAAGGTAAATGGCCTCACCAATAATCGTGTAGGCCCTTGGCGAGCCGGTTTCATCGGATGCTACCAATTGCTTGAACTGGTGCGGCGGAAAATAATCCAGCGCAATGTCGGGATTGGCATCCGTCCAGATTGAACGCATCTCTAAAAAGCCGGTTGGCAATGCAAAGCTTTCGGTCGAAACGCTGGAAGATGCAACCGCCTCCATTTCAGGAGTGCGGATTTCGCGATTAAAGCGCGCTTCAGCCAGCACCACAAAATCGGGAATAACCGACGAAAGGGTAGTGTCCTTCAGCCAATTACCAATGGAGGTTTGCAAATCGCTGTAATTGGCTAGGGCCATCAGATAGTCCCTTCAGTCGTGCGCAGATAACGCCAATCGGGGTCGTTCAAGAGCTTCTTCACCCTGTCCGCATGGTCGGGGTCGAAAACATCAATTCCGTGGTCATTGCGCCATTTGTCGATAATCATCGGCGGGATGAAGGCATACATATGGAAGTGCTGGTCGCCCTTGTCCTTGTATCCCTGAAATTCGTTTCGCAGGCGGCGCGTGATGTCGAATATCGCGCTCAAATCCTGTTTGGTTTCGATAGCGACAGTTTCGCCATCATGATGAAGCCACCGCTCCACCCCGTTTTTGTTGGAAAGCAGTTTTTTCATATAAAAAGGGGGAAGGTTTCCCCTCCCCCTCCCCTGTTGTTACGAGGAC
>CAZZGV010000384.1:0-1391 GCA_964654255.1 uncultured Legionella sp.
GCTAGCACTAACGCCGCGTGCAGTAGCTCCATCAGTAAAAATAGCACGCTGCTGGGCCATTTCTTCTGGTTTTTTCTTACCCATTGCTCGCCGCAAAAGATCCGCAGCACCAAGGGTGTAATTAGCCAAGACTTGTGCAATCTGCATCACTTGTTCCTGATAAAGAATCACACCATAGGTAGGCTTTAAGATTGGCTCTAGATCAGGATGAGGGTATTCAACACGCGCACGTCCGTGTTTACGATCAATAAAGTCATCGACCATCCCTGATTGCAAAGGGCCTGGCCGAAACAATGCAACCAAGGCAATAATGTCTTCGAAAAAATCCGGTTGTAATCGATGAATTAACTCCTTCATTCCTCGCGATTCAAGCTGAAATACTGCTGTGGTTTGACACGCTTTTAATAAATCAAATGTCGGTTCATCTTGAGTTGATATTTCTGTAATATCAATTGGCGCAAGACCATCATTTTTTCGCTGGTTATTAATTATAATCAGTGCCCAATTAATAATAGTAAGCGTTCTTAAACCTAAAAAATCGAATTTAACTAAACCAGCTGCTTCGACATCATCTTTATCAAGTTGGCTAACTAATTGCGTAGAACCTTGCTCACAGTAAATAGCAGTAAAATCGGTTAATTGGGATGGTGCAATCACAACACCACCGGCGTGCTTACCGGCATTTCTAGTTATCCCCTCTAATTTTAACGCTAAATCAAAGAGCTCTCTAACGTCTTCTTCATCATTATACCTACGATGCAATTCATCTTCTTGTTCAAGCGCTTTTTTTAACGTTATACCAATTTCAAAAGGAATTAATTTTGCGAGTTTATCAACAAACCCATAAGGGTGTGCAAGCACACGCCCAACGTCTCTAATAACAGCCTTTGCTGCCATCGTTCCAAACGTAATAATCTGTGACACGCTTTGCCGACCATATTTTTCAGCCACATAATCAATCACACGATCACGGCCTTCCATACAAAAATCGATATCAAAATCAGGCATGGAGACACGTTCAGGATTCAAAAATCGCTCGAATAGCAAATCATATTGCAACGGATCAAGATCGGTAATATGCAGCACATAAGCAACTAAAGAGCCAGCACCTGAACCACGACCTGGGCCCACTGGCACACCGTTTTCCTTCGCCCATTTAATAAAATCCGCAACAATTAAAAAATAGCCTGCAAACCCCATTGAATTGATAACACGTAATTCTAACTGTAAACGCTCATCATAGGCCGCTCGTATATCAGCAACAGACTGTCCGCGCGCTATCCGAGTAAAGCGCTCTTCAAGCCCTTTTTCGGCTAGCTGTGACAAATACACCTCAACGGATGAACCATCAGGTATAGGAAAATTAGGAAGATAATTGTTACCTAAATTAA
>CAZZGV010000385.1:0-1383 GCA_964654255.1 uncultured Legionella sp.
ACGAGCGCAACCCGATGGTGGTGACCATGCCCCTGATCCCATCGACTTCGATCACGTCGCCGACACGCAGCGGACGCTCCATCAGGAGCAGCAGCCCGCTGATGACATTCTTCAGGAGATTTTGAGTGCCGAATCCGACGCCGATCGCCAGCGCGCCTCCTAGAAAGGCAAAGGCGGTGATCGGAATCTTGACGAACGTCAGCGTAATGCTCACGAGCACCAGAAAAAGAAAGGCCAAGGCCCACTGGCGAATGATGTTGGCGACATTCGGATCGACCTGCAGTCGGCTAATCGCCTGCTTTTCTGCGAACCGTGCCAAGATTACCGCGCACCAATACCCGATGACCAGGAGGGCGATCGCCGTCAGCACTTTTCCGACGGTGACGCTACGGCGTCCGGTCACGCTCTTCCCGTCCACCTCGATCGTATCCTCGGCAGTGAACAACTCGACATCCCACATGTTCCCGACCACGGCCAGAGACGATGTTCCCCAATCTTTCAGGCGCGTGACGATGGAACGGGCCTGCTCACGCTGAACGAACTCGGTCTGCCGATGCTCGATCAATCCCAACAGCGAATCCGTCCGTTGAAGCATGCGCCGATAGAGATCTTCCCGGTGACGATAGGCGCGAAGCATGTCGGTCAAATATCGACCGGCGGCAGCGGAGGACTTTTCTTCGAGTCGATTTTCCACGTCGCTGATTTGACTGCCCACCATGCCAAGTTGCTGCAATCCGTATTCCTTCCAACCCTGTATCTGCTTGGCGGCAGCAGTCAACGACTTTGAGGCCTCACGTTCCTCGACGACGGAGAGAGTCCCCTGCGCCGTGGCATATCGAATGTCCCAGATCTGCCGTTCACGCTCCAGGCCATTCACCATTTGGCGGAGGAGATCCACCTGCAAATTGGCATTATCGAATTGAAGGCGAGTCAGCTCGAGGGCTTCGGTGAGATCCGTCCCCCCTTCTTCCTTGAGTCCACGGGAAGAGGTATTGGGGGAAGCAGGGGCGTTGTGAGCGACGGCGGCCAGCTTCGCCTCACTGGCCGCGAGTGCCTGCCGTTTCGCAGCCTGTTCCAGCACCGCCCGCTCCAACTCCAGCATCAGCGCCTGATGGTCGGCGTCGAGCCGTTTCTTGATTTTATCGTAATCCTGTTTGGGGAACTCCACGTCCTGCACTGCGACAGCAAGTTGTCGCTTGAGCAGCGTGATACGCTGCTGCGCCTCCGTCAGCTCTTCCCGGATTTGCGATTTTTCGGCCTCCAACATTCCTGTTCGCGCCGACTCCACACGCTCGCGTAACTGAGCCATGCCACGATCCCAGGTGAGGGCCTCTCGCTTCACCGGGTCCTGAACGCCTTCGAGACGTTCGGAGGCTTGGCGAG
>CAZZGV010000386.1:0-1145 GCA_964654255.1 uncultured Legionella sp.
AGAACTGGAAGCGCCCGATACGTAGAGTCGTATAGCCCGTGTTCCTTCCATGCCCCGTGGCTTGACCGGACTCTCGTGAGGCCGGTCAAGCCGCCGGAGCATGTCTCCCATCACCTGCCCTGCATATTGGTTCGTGCGAAGCCTGCAGAAGGCGCTTGGAACCAACCCGCTGGTGCCCACACGGATAGATCGACGTGTGTCGACGGCTTCCTGACTCTACTGCGACCCCGGATGCGATACGGATATCGGGAAATAGTGCAGGGGATGGGTTCTCTCGACCTGGGGTAGGAAAGCGGACTATCGGATCGATGCCTCTCCCCTGCACAATCCGTGCGGGCATCCTGAGACATTCTCAGATTACCATCGTGCGGCCGTGCGCAAGCGAACGGGAGAACCACTATGGTGAATTAACCAGTTTCTTCAGACCTTTGATCTTTGACAGGGGGATGACCACGAATCTTCCGCACCGCTGGCACTTGATGACCAATCCTTGGAGTTCTATCCGGGCCGTCATTCGTCCACAAATGCATCGGACATCTTTTCCGGCATACACATCACTTTTGTTCATAGAAGTCTCAACGGTGGCAAACGAGTAGAAACCCACTACTACATATGACGTTTCAACTCGCCAAAACATCACCTCCCACGATGATCCGAATGTGCGGGATTGCGCTCACTCCGGCGAGGCCGAATCGTTCCCGGGAACGGATCGATCTCTTTTCTGATTCCGGAATGTGGACATTCAGGACCCTGTATAGGATCTGGTATGTTTTTCCGCATCGGGAACAGCTCGATCACGGGTGCAGCGCTCTTGCCCACGGAAGCGGCGGTCGTCGGCGTCAGCGGCAACCGCCTTCCCTACTCATTCAAACATCTGCTGACGGCTGGGATGGGATGTGCCAATCGGTCATTCAGCCTCGGTGCGTTCAATGCACGGCTGGAAGCCCACTGTATCAGCGATCAATTCGGGGATGACCGGAACCTGGTCGCTCGGATGTCGAACGGCCGGCCAGGGATCCAGAGCGGCCGGTGCATGATGAATGCGGATAGCCCTCGTCCGGCCTGACAGCAGACGAGGGACTTCCGCAGGCCCGCCTTTTCATCCCTGCACCCTCGGCAGTAGGGAGCGACTTCTATCCGGAGAG
>CAZZGV010000386.1:1155-1378 GCA_964654255.1 uncultured Legionella sp.
CTATAGTAGGGCCGACGTCAGCTCCCGGGATGAGTGTATTCACCGGCATCGATCCCGGCGAAAGACCGTCCGTCGGATCGGGACGCAGGCCGAACAAGAGGGCACAATGATTGTTCAAGGTCTCAGATCGCCACGGCCGCATTCGGTGGCGCAGCGACCTCCCACAATTCCCGCCGCCCCTCCGGTAAACGCGACCCCTCGCAACGGTCGGGCCCTCCAAAAG
>CAZZGV010000387.1:0-1375 GCA_964654255.1 uncultured Legionella sp.
GGTCAGGGTCCCTGTTTTATCGACCACTAATGTATTAATTGTTCGTAACTGCTCCAAAGAAGCTGCATTTTTAATTAAAATACCGCGTCGTGCGCCCTCTCCTATCCCAACCATTATGGACATAGGTGTAGCAAGGCCCAAAGCACAAGGACAGGCAATAATCAGCACGGAAATGGCCGCAATTAAGCCATAACTTAAGGAAGGCGAGGGACCTACTAAAAACCAAACAAGAAACGCAATCAATGCGATTGCTAAAACAATAGGCACAAACCAAGCAGAGACTGCATCTGCCAAGCGTTGAATAGGGGCCTGGCTGCGTTGGGCCTCACTGACTTGGGAGATAATGCGGGCAAGTAACGTGTCTTTGCCTACGTGAGCCGCTTCGATTATAAGGCTCCCTTGTTGATTTAATGTCCCGCCAATCACCGTATTGCCCACTTCTTTAGCGACAGGCATGGGTTCACCTGTGAGCATGGACTCATCCACATCACTTTGACCTTGAATGACTACTCCATCAACCGGGATTTTTTCACCAGGACGTACCAGCAATCTATTGCCTAGCACTACCTCATCAAGAGCGATGTCCTCCTCATTTTCGCCATCATTTAATCGATGAGCAATTGTTGGACTTAAATGAAGCAATTCACGAATGGCATCTCCAGTGCGCTCACGCGCTTTTAATTCCAACACTTGGCCTAAAAGCACTAAGGTAGTAATCACTGCTGCGGCTTCAAAATAGACTGGCATCATGCCATCGCCTTGCATATGCAGAGGAAGTAGTTGTGGAAAAAGAACAACTGCCAAACTATATCCCCAGGCAACGCCTGTGCCCAAAGCAATCAACGTAAACATATTCAGATGATGGGTATGAAGAGACTGCCATCCTCTTAAAAAGAAAGGCCAACCACAACCCCAAACCACCAGCGTTGCCAGTATGGCTTGAGTCCATAACGATAGAGACATTGGAATTAATGGACTTAACCAACGCTCACCCATGCTCAAGAAAATGACTGGAATACTTGCTATGCATGCAATGATAAAACGCCAGAACATATTGTGATACTCGGGATTTTTTTGTTCTGTTATGCTCACCTGCTCTGGCTCCAGCGCCATACCACATAGTGGGCAAGTTCCTGGTTTGTCTTGGCGGATTTGTGGATGCATAGGGCAGGTGTAAATTACATGATCTGATGTTATCTCAAATTGGGACATAGGTGCATGATGATGCTGATGAGCACAACAACTATGCCCTTCTTTGTGGTGTTTAGCATCCTGGTTTTGTGTATTCATCATCCACCTCAGTCGTATTTTTTTAGTAATGCCATAATCTCATCCATTTTTTCCTGACGCGACTCAGAAGTTCCATGGCAGGCGA
>CAZZGV010000388.1:0-1374 GCA_964654255.1 uncultured Legionella sp.
AGGGCCGCATAATCATGATGATGACCTCGAATAGACCTTATCTTATCCGTGCGATATATGATTGGATTGTTGATAATGATTTAACGCCTTATCTGTTGGTTAATGCTGAGTTTCCTGGGGTTGAAGTACCGCAAGAGCATGTTAATGGTGGGCGTATTGTGTTAAATATTTCACCAAAAGCAAGTCGTGGCTTGCATTTAGAAAATGACCGAATTGTGTTTACAGCACGATTTTCAGGCGTAGCCACACAAATTGTTGTAAATCCAGCCGCAGTATTAGCGATTTATGCAAAAGAAAACGGACGAGGTATGGAGTTTGGTGAGGAGTACGACTCTCTAGTGCCTACGGCTCCTCCTACGTCTTCATCTTCAGAAGCAAAAGTGCGAGCCAAGCCAGCGTTGAAGCTGGTAAAAAAGGAACCCTCTGACAAGGAATAAGGTCGGCAATGAGCAAGCTTAGTGAGGCGCTCTACCTAACCAAAGATATTCGGCTATGTGAGCGCCAGGCTTTGGATGAGCTAGGGTTGACTGAGGATGAGTTAATGATGCGGGCCGGCATTGCGGCGTTTAATACGTTAAAAAGCCATTATCCTGATGTAAGGACAATTGCCGTATTTTGTGGTGGTGGCAATAATGCGGGTGACGGTTATGTGTTAGCGCAGCTTTTGTTTCAGCAAAATTATCTTGTAGTTATTCATCAATATAAAGCGGTGGACGATTTGCCACCTGCTGCAAAGCGCGCAGCAGCGGCAGCTATTGCAGCAGGCGTGCCTTGTCAATATTCGGATGACATTATTGATAGTGATGTAGAGATAGTGGTCGACGCTTTGCTGGGGATCGGTATAGAAGGCAGTGTTCGTGGCTCTATAGCTCAAGCCATTAACCTTATCAATGATAGTGAATTGCCGGTTTTATCCTTGGATGTACCCTCGGGTCTTGATGCGGACACAGGACGCGTGTTGGGCGCGTGTGTCAATGCTGCGGTAACTGTTACATTTATTGCGTATAAACTGGGCTTATTCACCTTAGATGGCCCAGATTATTGCGGTAAAGTTGTTTGTCATCATTTACAATTAGCTAGTTGTTTAGCCACGCTTCAGCCTAGTGCATATCGCCTTAATGAAAAATTGTTACACGGGATTATTTCACCGCGCCGTAAAAATTCACATAAAGGTTTGTATGGACATGTTTTGGTTATTGGTGGAGGCGTAGGAATGTCTGGTGCTGCCTATTTAGCCGCACATGCGGCATTTAGAGTCGGTGCCGGGCGAGTGACAATTGCTACGCTCCCAGAGCATGCGGCTGTGCTGCAGTCGTTATTGCCTGAAGCGATGATATATCCTATTCAAGATACCAAGGATCTGCTGCCTTTGTT
>CAZZGV010000389.1:0-1374 GCA_964654255.1 uncultured Legionella sp.
GATCGCCCTGCCGCCATGAATTCGTTGACCGCCGCAAAGCAAGCATTACTCACATCGCGAAATTTCCGTTGGTTCAGCACAGGAGCGGCAGCCGCCAGGAGATCCAGGATTTGGCTCGTGGGTAGAGGGAGGCAGGCCGACTCGAAATTCACGGCCATAGACTCACTGTTCTCATTCGTCTATGGAGGTGCAATCTCCGTGAGCCTCTGCTGGGCCTGGATGACTCTGGAACGTCCCTTCCATCCCGTCTGGGTCGTCGCGCCGCTGGCGATGATGCTGATTGCCGACTGGGCGGAGAACCTGATCCACCTGGCGCAGCTTCGTCACGACGTATCCTCGGATGAAGGCCGCCTCCAGTACCTCTGGATCAAGGCCTCGTGTTGTGCAACGATCATCAAATTGTGGCTCACCTTGGGTTTGTACGGGAGCCTGATGGGACTGGTCGTCAAGGTGATGGTCACATACTCACATCGGCGTCTACTAGTGGATGCCGCTCACTGATGGGCCTTTTCAGGCCCCTCTTCTCGTTGGAGGGCACGATGGCAACCATTGAAGACTTCACGAAGCATCCGGCTGTCCTGCAAGCCGTTGACAAGGCTCAGGCCGCTTGTCACGGCAAGGCCATTTCGGATCTGGTGGACGGAAACAACCTGCAGTATGTCGATCTGGTCATGGAAGGCGGGGGCGTGCTTGGCATTGCACTAACCGGCTATACCTACGTCTTGGAGCAGGCCGGCATCCGTTTCCTTGGAATCGGCGGTACCTCCGCAGGATCAATCAATGCGTTGATGATCGCCGCGCTCGGTCCACCCGAAGAAGCCAAAAGTGAACATTTGCTCCGGGTGCTGGCGGAAATGCCGATGGCGGCCTTCATCGACGGCGACCAGGATGCCCGCGACTTTTCCCGTGCCGCTTTAGGAAAGGTCGGCATGGCCAAGCTCCTCTGGAAGGCTCTGCAGGTTGTGGACAATTTCACCGATGAATTGGGATTGAATCCGGGGACAAAGTTTTTTGAATGGTTGACGGATCAACTGGGCCGGGCCGGAGTCCGGACGAACGCCGACCTCCTGAACCGGCTGAAGACTGTCCCGCGCGGGCTGCATCTGCGCGCGAACAGGACCGATACGACCCTGCGCGACGACGATGCGTTCGGCAGGCTCATCATGGTCGCAGCCGACATCACCACGGAAACCAAAGTCGAATTTCCCCGCATGGCGGAGCTCTACTGGGCCGACCCGGCGGAAGTGAACCCAGCCTGCTTCGCGCGCGCATCCATGTCGATTCCTTTTTTCTTTCATCCGTTCCGGGTCGACGGTTGCCCGCAGGACCCCGCCAGGTGGAAAGCCCTTGCTGATTACGAGGGACAGCCTCCCG
>CAZZGV010000390.1:0-1373 GCA_964654255.1 uncultured Legionella sp.
ATGACCAGGCGGAACAAGACCGAGCGCAGAGCGCCGAGTATCAGACGGCGCGGCGCAAGGCTTTGTGGAGCGGAGCGGCGGCGATCGTGGCCGCCGCCCTGTCCATGCCGTTGATGGCAGCCCATGACGCGGGGACTCACACAAGCGTCCTCATGTCCTGGATGGCGGTGGCTGCCTCGTGGCTGTCGTTCGCAAGCCCGGCGGCCTGGTCCTTTGTCCTGCTGGCTTTGACGGCTGTCGTGATGGGGACGACCGGTCGCCACTTTTACGTACGGGCCTGGGCTGCCCTTCGCCATCGCTCAGCCGATATGAATACGTTGGTCGCCGTGGGAACCGGCGCCGCGTTTGTGTATTCGGCCGTGGCGACGCTCGTGCCGGACTTTTTTCTGCGGCACGGTGTCCAACCCAATGTCTACTACGAGGCCGTGGTAATGATTATTGCGCTGGTGCTGACGGGGCAGACGTTGGAATCTCGCGCCAAACGGCAGACATCCGAGGCGTTACGTCGGTTAGTGTCGCTGCAACCCAAGACCGCCTGCGTCGTCCGGGAGGGCGGCGAAGTCGAGATGCCTATCGAAGCGGTGCAGAGCGGCGATGTGGTGCTCGTTCGGCCGGGTGAACGGATTGCGGTGGACGGGACGGTCCTGTTCGGGCAGAGCGCGGTCGATGAGTCCATGCTGACGGGGGAAGCCATGCCGGTCAACAAAGGCATCGGTGATCGGGTCATCGGAGGCACCATCAACAAGTCCGGGGCCTTCCGGTATCGGGCCACCACGGTAGGGGCAGACAGTGTCCTCTCGCACATTGTCGCCTTGATGCGCGACGCGCAGGGGTCACGGGCACCCATTCAAAAACTCGTCGATCGCGTCAGCGGCATCTTCGTCCCCATCGTGATAGGAATCGCGCTTGCGACGTTCCTGTGGTGGTGGGTGGCAGTCGGCGCCTCGGTCGTGCAAGCCTTCGCTGCCGCCGTAGCGGTGCTGATTATTGCCTGCCCCTGCGCAATGGGATTGGCGATCCCCACCGCGATGATGGTGGCAACGGGGCGCGGCGCGGAGCTGGGGATTCTTATCAAAGGGGGGGAGCCGCTACAGCGGGCCAGCGCCCTCACGACCGTGGTGTTGGATAAAACGGGAACCATCACGGAGGGGAAACCGGCCGTGACCGATGTCGTCCTAGCCAAGGACGGTGGATGGTCCAGGCTGGACGTACTCAAATTGGTGGCGTCCGTCGAAGCGTCCTCGGAACATCCGGTGGCGGAGGCCATCGTCCGGGAAGCCGAAGAACAGTTGGTGTCTTTGGCTCAGGTGGATGGCTTTCAATCCTTTGCCGGACGTGGCGCTTTTGGCCTGGTAGATGGGGCGGCGGTCTTG
>CAZZGV010000391.1:0-1372 GCA_964654255.1 uncultured Legionella sp.
ATACTTTCTTTAGGAATCTTATTTAATCTAGAAGATGCGCGCGATATGGCAAAACACATGGTGAAATCAGACTCTGGTTACATTATGGGTGGCGTACTTCCCACTATTTTTGGCAGCTGGTGTTTAATGTTCACTAATAGTTTTGAGCTAGGGTGGCACTTGATTGTTACGTTAATCGGAACAATCATGGTGTTAGTCGGGATTTTTCGAGTCATCTTTGTTAAGCAATGGAAAGCCCTTCTATCAAAATACATACAAGAAATACCTTTTTTGTTTAGCTTGTTCGGTTTGATGTTCGGTGTGATTCTGCTCTATGTTGGTTATATTGCAAGTTCATTTGCATTCTAGAACGAGCAGGATTTTCAAAACAACGCTATCAAAAGCAACTATGCCGGCATCAGCGCATGAAAAAAATCGATAAATGCTCTTATTTTTGGTAATTCAAAATCATAAGCACGGTAAAACATAAAAATATCGTGCTGACGAAATTTATATGTTGGCAATAGTTGAATTAGTTCACCACTTTTTAACCATGGCCTAACCAAGGTGTCTCCAGTTAAAAACAATCCGACACCCGCAAGGCAGGCTTGATTTAAAGCATCAAAATTATTCATATAAACAATAGGTTGCGCGCACTGTAGCTGGCCTCCATTAGCCAATGATAAAAAATGTGCCGGTTTACGCAACGTATGAGAAATGATTTTAAATTGGGGAAGCGTTTCTGCCGTGGGCATGCCGTATTCTTCAATAAATTTTTTGGACGCACAAAGTATATTGTTTGCGCTGTACATTTTTCGGTACCTTAGCGTTTCTGTTAAAGGAGGAATAACCGGGAAGCCAACCATAATATCAATGTCTGTTCGTGCAAACGCATCATCTTGCTCTGAAAAATCGAGCTCCAAGCGTAACAAGGGGTATGTTTCCAAAAATTGATAGAGATGGTTTATGACCCATTCTTTAGATGTAATGGTAGATACTAATACTTTGAGCTCACCTTGAGGTTGCTCACGATTAGATTCAATAAATTGATTCACAGCAACAATTTGCTCCTCAATTCCTTTGCATCGCTCATAAAAAAGACGGCCAAACTCAGTCATCGCAACCCTACGTGTGGTGCGTAATAGTAATTGTTCACCAATCGCTTGCTCCAAGTTTTTTATATGTTTACTCACTGCTGTGGGAGTTATATGCAGCGCTTGAGAGGCTTTAGAAAAATTAGCCAATTCAACTACTTTTAAAAAGGAGAGGATTTGTCCACGATTATACATTTACAGCCCCATTATGAATAATAAGTTTATAATGAATGTATTTTTTATCATTTTACCGTAATTTATATTTAAAATATACTGATAAGCATTATAAATTGCTAAGC
>CAZZGV010000392.1:0-1372 GCA_964654255.1 uncultured Legionella sp.
CAACCTTCCCACCTAACGTTGGAACAACAACGGTACTACCCAAAGCAGCCTCCCACGGAGCAATAGGTAAAGTGAGATAAATATCATTACCCATAACATCAAATAAAGGATGCTTATCAACTTGAACTGTTAAATATAGATCACCAGCAGCCGCTCCCGTTCTTCCCGCTCCACCCTGCCCTGCTAAGCGAATTTGCTGCCCGGATTTAACGCCAGCAGGAATTTTTACTTTCAGCGTCTGCCGGCCAGCTTCCGCATGAGCAAGATGTAATTCTTTTACCGCGCCTTTATAAGCCTCCTCCAAACTGATACTCACACTGCCATGATAATCAGGACCAGCTTGTCGTTGTTGCCGAAAATGAGGAGAGCCACCAAACAACGATTCAAAAAAATCTTCGCTGTATTGATAGCTAGTATGTCCACCATCTCTAAACCCTTGAGAAGATTGCTGTGCCCGCTGCCCGTGCTCCCAATCTTTACCATATTGATCATAAATTTTTCGTTTTTCTGGATCTTTTAAAACTTCATACGCCTCACCAACGTCTTTAAATTTTTCTTCGGCATTTGGCTCTTTGCTGATATCAGGTTGATATTTACGCGCCAAACGACGGTAAGCCAACTTAATATCTTTAGCAGAGGCATTACGATCAACACCCATCACCTTATAATAATCTTTATAATCCATAGAGGTCCCTTTATGTGTTGTGATTTTTATACAGAAGCACTTGAGCGTATCGGTAATTTGGGCAAGATCATGTGTGCGTAGAATACTATAGTCATCTCAATCGTTAGGAACAAAGTGACGGCGCTTGTTATTCATTCCACGCAATGAATACACTAATGATGTTTACCCTGACTCTAATAACATAATATCGTAAAACCTTACATAATAGGTATATAATTGAACGTACAACCACGGATAGGGATGAAATGGACAGTTTATCAAGTTTAGAAGATAAAACCCTAAAAAACATACCCCCGACACTGACTCTGTTTTTTATTTTGCTCTTCGGGCTTCCTGCTATTGCTCTTACGTATTTTGGAGTTGATTTTACAACTATCCATCCCGGTCGGGCGCCCTCAATTGCTACACAGCTTCAAGCCTATTTTATCCAAGTGCTTCTACAATGGTCTGCGTTTTCACTCTCCGCCATAACCGTGCTTTTAGCATTTATTCAATACCGTTTAACCAACAATAAAATAGCGTTAATCATTGGATTAAGTATCTTATTTTCCGGGTTAGTTGAGGGCCTACATGCATTAATTCTTACTGATTTAGTCTATACAGCAGACAAAGAAAAGATTGATGGGTTGACTTGGATATTAACCAATACAGTCAGTGGTATTATTTTTATCCTTGGCTTTTTGTACC
>CAZZGV010000393.1:0-1366 GCA_964654255.1 uncultured Legionella sp.
TGGTGATTTCCATGATAACAACGTGCTCGTTGATGATAAGCGCGACTGGAGCGATGCCACAATAACCCATCCTTTTTTCTCTTGCGTTTCTTGGCTTGAAAGTGCCCGGCGAAATCATGGATTTGATGAACATCATGTTTATTATCAAACAGCACTCAATGCATATCTTTCCGTGTGGCGCGACTTTGGTGATAGTGCTGAATTGTCCACAGTCTATGAATTGGCGAAGCGAATTCGCCCCCTCGTGTTTGCAATGAGCTTTACCAGAATTAATGCGTGCAAGGGCATTGAAAACTATCCTCAGTATCGTGGATATATCGCCGAAGCATTGCGTGCTTTTATGGTCTAAGTGATAACGTATGAGTTAATACGGCAAGGTCGGCTTGTGACAAACCTAAGATACCGGATCGAACAATCTTAATTGGACGGAAATATCGTTATGACAATTCAATCGGTTGTAAAAATGGATAATCAATAATTAGGCACGGTGCTCACGAAGTTTTATCGTGGCAATCAGTCGCAATATATTGCCCCATTCTTGTAATAACGCCCACAGATGAGCAGAAGAGCCATCATTATTCGCTTGAAGGTTTTAGCTTAATTGAACAAGGGGAGGGGGAACTATGTTCTACCTCCTCTCCTTCGGTAGTTGCAGAAAGTTCGGCCATACCATGATTAACGTCGTCTATAACATGTTTATATCGTTGCGTTACATCTCGAGCTTTCTCTAACGCAGCGAGTTCTCTTGTTTCTTTCAATGGATTAGGAGGAGAGGCAAGACATTCTTCTACATAGTCATCAATCAAAGCAGTATCAGTTCTCTCTTTTGCCTTCCATCCAGGCTCAACATTTCTCGAAAACCCGAATTTTGGAAAAAACCAGTCAAGGGCATGTGTCAATTTAACTTCTGGGGACACAATGACATCAGCAAGGACGTGTCCATATCCATGCCCAGATTTATTTTTGGTATCGTCTCCATTCGCAAAATAGACAACTGCGGATTTAGCGTTCACATCCATCGCTACCCATCCACGCCACTGATTCATGTCGCCTGTATGAAAGGCTGTTGTAACGTCTCCGGCATCATCGAGTTGTAGCCCCAAACCCAATCCCCATGCAAGGTGTTTCATATCGTTTTCTTTAACCTTCCTATCAATAGCCCACTGGTCTTCCGTTAGCGATATTTGAGGTCTGAATGCCTCTTGCAAGGGATTAGTATGGCCAGTTATTTCTGTTATCTCTTTTAATTGCTCAGTAGATAGCACATTTATTTGGGGATTATCCTTTGTAATCTCAGGGAAGTTTGCATGTAATTTTTCCACTGAAGATTCATCTAATACGATTGTTTGAATTTCTTTTTTTGCTT
>CAZZGV010000394.1:0-1349 GCA_964654255.1 uncultured Legionella sp.
CATCTCACTCGACAGCGTCCCCTGTGTCAGCAGGATTTGAACGGGACTACGCGGCGTGAGGCCGGACTCATCGAACAGGGTGACCACTCCGTCGACCACGAGTAGATTCCGCACCACCTGTAGGAACTGGCCGGGAGGGGCCGAACCACCGGATGAAGCCATGCCTGCAGAGTCCCCGAGAAACCAGGCACCGCTCTTCGCCCGGCCGACGGTAAGCCGGGGCTTATCGACAACGAGATCGTTGACGGCGACCCGCCCTTCCAGCAACGGCAGCCATCCAAGCGTAATCGCCAAACGGTCGGCACTCAATAACGGCGTGGTAGAACCTGGCCCATGAAGCTGAGCTTGCAGCAATTCAACCCGGACGGAGGGAAAGATTCGAACATGCCAGGCCTCGACCGACAACGCCTGTCCCGTCACCGCTGCAAACTGCTGCAGTACCGCCTCCCCGATTGCGGGACGATTGAGTATCCAGGGTAACGTGACTACGAGCGCCACCGCAGACACAAGCAACACCAACGCGGCGCGGCCCTTCGACTTTCTCGGGGATGGAGTGAGCGTGGATTGATCCATGACCTGAACGTGTCCTTTTCCTTACTGTACGCAACAGACCGGGCAGGGACAAGCTGCGGAAATGAGCCGGTCGATATCAACGGCTTGCTATGCTACAGTCCGGCTCGATCAGGACAACCAGGCACGCGCATGCCTTACATGTGACCGATGGCCAACGTCCCATTACGAATCGCGTTTCTGCATCTGGCTCCGATCCCCGGCGCCTTGGCGAAAAACCGGCACCTGATCGCACATGCAATCACGAAAGCCGCATGCCTGGGGGCCAAATGGATCATCACGCCGGAACTCGTAGTGAGCGGCTATACCTTTGCCGACACACTCGGTACGGACTGGATTGCACCACAGCCCGATTCCTGGGTAAATAAAATCCGGCAGTTCGCCGCCCAACAGCGCGTGGCCATCTTTCTGTCACATCCCGAGCGCGACCCACAATCAGGACGACTTTATAACACGGTCTTCGCCATTACTCCCGACGGACGCCTGGCAGGATCACACCGGAAGATCAATGCGCTGCGCGTCGGGTCTGAGGCCTGGTCGACACCCGGCACTGAGACGACGGTGTTTCCCGTGCCGCCGCTCGGGAACGTGGGGATGCTCATCTGCGCCGACGCATTTTCCCCGGGAATTGCCAACAGCTTGAAGGCGAAAGGCGCACGGGTGCTGGTTTCCTCGGCCGCCTGGGCCCCGGGACTGCACGGGCCGAACGGCGAGTGGGAACGGTGCACCAGAGATACCGGCCTGCCCCTCTTCGTGTGCAACCGCACCGGCGCCGATCG
>CAZZGV010000395.1:0-1345 GCA_964654255.1 uncultured Legionella sp.
ATGACACTATTTACTTGAAGGGGAAGCTTACGTACTGAATGGCCCCCCGGGATGTATCCTTTGGACGCTAAAGTTTGAACTACTTAGAGCCGGCTAGCATCGGTGGAGAATCACTCGCGCAAATAAATTGGGTCGGTTGGCGAGGCAGGTAGTTTTAATAGCAAAAAATTGAACCACATTCCACGGAGAGCTACTGCGTTTTTGTCTGGGCATCTGAAATTTCAACACCTGAGTCCGTGACAACAACTTCATCGTGATAGTCGAGTCCAGGGGTCACATAGTCAATTTTCGTGCGAATGTTTTCCCAGACCCGAATTGGTCCTGGTCATGAAGCCCGGCGCGTCCCTCGAAGCCATTTTTCCTGAGTGGCCGACGCGGGATCGACCAGGCATTAACGCCCCCGATTTAAGGAGTTGGCTCCTGCGGAGGCGGGAGGCCTCACCGAATTCCGCAGATCGTCCAGGTGCGCTTGCATCTCTGACAACACATGGTCGATTCGTTTGGCTGAACAGTGACGGAGCTGATGGAGGCCCCTTCCCGTCCAGATCCGAAGAGCGCTACGGGAAGGCGAATGTATGGTCAGCACATATGTCTGTGGTGTCGTTTTCATAATCATCCTCCATGAAAAGGGTCGCCCGGATCCATCTTCTGGACACACTATTGCCGGGACCGATAAGGGATGGGTTCGCCTCGAATGGCACCAGACATGGCAAGCAAATCACGCATGACCAACGGTGCAATTCGAGCCACCGACAGGAACGACCGCTTTGATAGCGCCACGCTGTCAACTCCAGGTGCGGTGTTGCTCACTCACCTGTTCTCTCCCGTCTTTTTTCACCACGACCCATTCCACGTCATCGGGAATGGTGACGACCTTGAGTTCCGCGCAGTGCCCGTTCGCCTCTCCGCGCAACTCTTCCACGACTTGGACCAGCCGGCGGTCATCGCGAGGAATCAGCATCCCGCATCGATTGAGGCTTGGCTCTTGAGGACTGGCGGCCTGAGGCCAATAGGCCCCGTGATCCGTTTCATTGAGGGCATCCGGTTGCCCCAACTCTCGCAGCCTGAGGAACGCCTTATGGCTCACGCAGAACCGGTCGTAACTTGCATTGATAACGATTTTGGCCATGTGCGGACTCTCTTTCTATAACTCGCGTGAGGCTTGCGGGGTAGACCACCATGCGGCTCAACCCGCCCGATAGCGGAGGGGATTAAGAGGAGGCCGGCTCAGGATCACGATATCCGAGATAGTTCCCCGTCCAATGCGAATACCGGCGATCGACCCAGATACTCACCTCGCCCTTGTTTGTATCCCCGTACCGCTTCAGAACAACGTCTTTAAACG
>CAZZGV010000396.1:0-1334 GCA_964654255.1 uncultured Legionella sp.
GCGTTCAAGGATCGCCTGTTTCGGGATGACAATCTTCGGGCGCATGGTGTGGCCTGCGATGGTCACTCGCCCGAACATTTCAGGTTTCAGGCGACGATCCACGTTGGACACGGAGGCGCGGAGCTTAATGGTGCGTGTGGCCGGATCGACCACGTCGCCGATCACGCTGATTGTGGCAGGAAACTCGATGCCCGGGTAGGCTTCGACGGTCATGGGCGCGACGGCTCCGACGCGAATTCCCGAGAGGTCTTGCTCAAACACGTCCGCGACGACCTGCAACCGGTCGAGATTGGCGACGGTAAACAGCGGCGTGTCCGAGGCAGGGCCTACGATTTGTCCCGGTGTCACGTTGCGCTCGACCACGGTTCCCGTCAACGGGCTTCGCAGTTCGAACCGTGACGTGATCTGCTGTTGCGCAAGCGGCTTGCTGAGCTCGGCCGCCGGTACGCGCAGAGACAACAGCCGTCCTTTTGCCCGCTTGAATTCAGCTCGTTCCCGGTTCAGATCGTTCTCTGCATGCTCCAGATCCTTCAGGGACATGGCCTGGGCGTCGTACAGGTCCTTTGTTAATTCGTAGTTACGTTCAGCCAACCCCAGCTCAGAAATCTCCTCGACGTAGGCGGCATAGGCGGTGGCGATGTCGGCCGCATCGATGACCATCAAGACCTCGCCCGCTTTGACAGCCTGCCCGAGTTTCACCCGCACATCGAGCACCGGTCCCTGAAGGGGGGACGAGATTCTGGAAAATCCATCTTCGGCATAGGTCACTCTGGCCGAGAGCGTCAAGGCCGGAAGTGAGGGCGGGGTTTCGATCCGCATTGTTTGAATGTCAGGTCGGTGGCTGGTGACGGCCGGCGGTTGAACCGTTTTCGTCGACGGCGCGGGTGGATCGGGACGTGTGCAGCCAGCCAATGTCAGGCCGGCAAGAATGAGCGACAGTAGGCGGAGAAATTGTTGCATGGCATTCGGTTCTCGCTGGTTCCGTATCGGTCGTCTTGTCGCAGTAGCCAAGCTCATGGCGCAGCGGTCAGCGGTTGATTGGCTTGAGGGGTCCGCTTCGTACGGATGCGCCCATGATTACCTAATGCCTGTTACTTTAGGGACAGGGAGCAGCCGGCAAGGTCGAAGGGAATGTGATCCGAACGGTCTGCGGGCAGATACGCAAGGATATCAGCATGTTCCGGGAAGACCGACTCATTCGTCCCGGCTTACTTGCCAACTATGTCATTTAACCATCGACGTCTTTTGGCTGTCAATCGAGGTAACCGCATCTCGATCGGGTGTGCTGGTCCGATGACGGCGGGGGACGTACTCAGCAGAGGTCGATCCGTTGG